>NZ_JBEXSH010000826.1:0-4059 GCF_040613555.1 Streptomyces sp. NPDC006265 | reverse complement strand
GGCAGGAGGGAAGCGTGGCCACCTCCCGCAGCGACACACAGTCGCCCAGGGTGATCTGGACGAAGGAGTCATGCCGAGCTGCTTCCACAGGGTGGAGGTCGCCGCGTTGTCCGACTTGGTGATCATCGCCTTGGCGAGGGTGTTCTCGCGGTCGGTGAGGTACCGGTTCGTCTTCTTCGCGTCCCACAGCAGCGTGGCGAGCACGGTGACCTTGACGACACTGGCCGAGTCGTAGGCGGAACTCGCGCGCAGGGTGCAGGTCGTGTTGGTGCTGCGGTCGTAGAGGCCGACGGCCACCGTGCCCTTGCGGGTGGCGAGCGCGGCGGTGATGTCCTTCTTCAGCTTGGCGGCGAGCCCGGCCTTGGCGGACGTGCAGGTCACGGCCGCCGGGGCGGCGGAGGCGGGCGTGGCGGCGGTGACGAGCGGCACGAGAACGCCCGTGCCCACGGCCGCCGCGAGCACTCTCGCGCGGCGGGATATCCCAGAAGTCATGCCCCCATGACTCCCGGACGCGGGCGAATGGTTGTAGGAGTGCCGAAGGCTTGTACGAGTCGTTACCGGAGATGCCCGGTTTCACAGGTGGCGGCCAGCTTCGGCACAGCGGCCTCCCATCGGGGCTGCCCACCATGCTCGGGTGACATCTGCCACCGAAACCCAGCTCCGCGCCGCCGAGCCCCCTCAGGCCCCGCCCCAGGACGCCGCCAACGCGCCGCGTTGGTCCCTTCCCGCACTGCTCGCGACCCTCGCCCTGGCCGCGGTGCTGTATTCCTGGAACCTGTCCGGGTCCGGCCTCAACAGCTTCTACAGCGCCGCCGTGCTGAGCGGCACCGAGAGCTGGAAGGCCTGGTTCTTCGGCTCGTTGGACGCCGGGAACTTCCTCACCGTCGACAAGCCGCCGCTCGCGCTGATGGTCATGGGCCTGTCCTGCCGGGTCTTCGGATACGGCACCTGGCAGATGATGACGCCGATGATCGCGGCCGCCGTGGGCACCATCTGGATCCTGCACTCCTCCGTGAAGCGGGTGTTCGGGCACGCGGCGGCGGCCCTGGCCGCCCTCGTGCTGGCCCTGACCCCGATCACGGTCGCCATCAACCGGGACAACAACCCCGACACGCTCCTGGTGTTCCTGATGGTGGCCGGTGCGGCGCTCGTCCTGCGCGCGACGCGCGACGGCCGGCTGCTGCCGCTGCTCGGCTCGGCGGCCTGCTTCGGGCTCGCCTTCAACACCAAGATGCTCCAGGGGTACATCGCGCTGCCCGCCGTCTTCCTGGTCTACCTGTACGCGGCGAGGCCGGCCTTCGTGAAGCGCGTCGTCCACCTGGTCCTCGCCGCGGTGGTGCTGGCCGTCTCCAGCTTCTGGTGGGCCGCCGCCGTGTCACTGGTCCCGGCCTCGGAGCGGCCGTACATCGGCGGTTCGACGGACGGCACCGCCTGGAACCTGATCACGGGCTACAACGGCCTCGGCCGGATCCTCGGCGGCGAGGGCAACGGCGGGGGCGGCGGAGGCGGCGGCTTCTCCGGAACCGCGGGTCTCGGCCGGATGTTCAACGACATCCTCGGGGGGCCAGATCTCCTGGCTGATCCCCTTCGCGGGCATCGCGCTCGTCGGCGGCCTGGTGCTGTGCGGCCGTGCCGCGCGCACGGACCTCACCCGGGCCGCGCTCGTGCTGTGGGGCGGCTGGACCGTACTGCACTACCTGACCTTCGCCCTGGCCGAGGGCACCATGCACCCGTACTACACGACCGCGCTCGCCCCGGGTGTCGCGGCGCTGTGCGGAGGCGGCGGGGCGCTGCTGCTGCGGGCCTTCCGCGCGGACCGGCGGTGGGTGTGGGTGCTGCCCCTGGCGCTGGGTGTCACGGCCGTCTGGGCGGCGGTGCTGCTGCGGCGGGCCTCCGGCTGGAACACCTGGCTGTGGCCCGCCGTCCTGGTCGTCATGGCGCCGGCCGTGGTAGGCCTGTTCGTCTTCCGCACCGGCACCTCGGGGCTGCGGCTGCGGTTGCTGGCGGTGTCGGTGGCGGCGGCCGTCGTCGCGGCGGTGACGGGCCCGGCGGCGTACGCCTGGTCGGTTCCGTCGTCGGGCGCGAGCGGCGGCATGGCCGGTACGAACCCGACGGCCGGGCCGGCCACGGGCAACGGCTTCGGCGGGCCCGGGGGCGGCGGGGGCCGGGGGGTCCCGGGCGGGGGCTCGGGCGGCCCCGGTGAGGGTGGTCAGCAGGGCGGCAACGCCCAGGCCGGGGGCGGCTTCCCCGGGGGCGGGACGCCGCCCGGCGGGCGGAGCGGGCAGGCTCCGGAAGGCATGCAGAGCGGGCAGGCTCCTGGCGGCACGCAGGGCCAGCAGGCTTCCGACGGCATGCAGGGCGGCCCCGGCGGTGGCGGCATGGGCGGCGGCGCGAGCAGCGAGCTGATCGCGTACCTGAAGCAGCACCAGGACGGCGCCAAGTGGCTGCTGGCCGTGTCGAGTTCGCAGGGGGCCGCCCAGCTCATCGTGAGCAGCGGGGAGCCCGTCATCTCGATGTGGGGCTGGTCCGGCAGCGACAAGGCGATGACGCTCGCCAAGCTCAAGGAGCTGGTGAACCGTTCCTGCGACCGTAATGTGACCTCATCGGACAGCCCGCGCAACAGATCATGGCGGTACCTTTTGCCGCGCCGGAGGGAGCGGCTCGCATGAACGGGTATGCGACCTCGGGCCGCGACGCCGTCCCGGCCGCGCCCGGCGGGCTGCTGGATCTGCTGAAGGTCGCGGCGGTGGTCCTGGACGCCGGCGGGCACATCGCGCTGTGGAGCCCCGAGATCGAGCAGCTGCTCGGATGGACCGCGGCGGAGGCCCTGCGCCAGCGCGCCGACACCCTCCTGGTCTCCCCCGAGAACCGGCCCCGGGGCAGGGAGCTGTTCGCCCAGGTCAGCACGGGCGCCCGCTGGGCCGGTGTCTTCCCGCTGCGGCACCGCGACGGCACGGAACGCGCGGTGGAGTTCCGCACGATGCGCCTCCTCGACCCCGAGGGGCAGCCCCACCTGCTGGGACTCGCCACGGACGCGACAATGGTACGGAGGGTGGAGCGCGACCTCGCCCTCTCGCACAGCCTCGTCAACCAGACCCCGCTCGGCATCGCCGTCTTCGACAACGACCTGCGCTGGGTCGGGGTCAACCCCGCGCTGGAGCGGATCAACGGCGTGCCCGAGGAGGCCGTGCTGGGGCGCCGGGTCGGGGAGGTGCTGCCCGACCTGGACGTGGAGGCCATCGAGTCCCGGATGCGGCACGTCCTGGAGACCGGCAGGCCCCTGCTCGACCAGCAGACCGTCGGCCGTACGGCGGCGGACGCGCAGGAGCGCGCCTACTCGGAGTCCTACCACCGCATCGAGGACACCGACGGCCGGGTGCTCGGGCTCGCGATGGCGGTCCTGGACGTCACCGAGCGCCAGCAGGCCGCGGCCGAGGTCGCGCAGGCGCGTCAGCACCTGTCGGTGATCGCCGACGCGGGAATGAAGATCGGCACCACGCTGGACCTCCAGCAGACCGCCCGGGAACTGGCCGACGTGGTCGTGCCGCACCTCGCGGACCTGGCCGCCGTGGACGTCCTGGAGTCGGTCGTGGCCCGTGGCGCCATCACGCCCGTGTCGGGCGGCGCCCCGGCCGAGTTCCGGGCGCTGGCCGTGGCGGCCGGATACACCACCGACGCCATCCACGCCGCCGACCCGGTGGGCGAGCTGGCCACGTACGGCTCGTCGCGGATCATCACACAGTGTGTGCGCAGCGCCCGCCCGGTCCTGGTCGAGCGGGTGGACGGCAAGATGCTGCGGCGTCTGGCCCGGGACTCACGGGCCGCCCTGGCCCTGCACGAGGCCGGCGCCCACTCCTACCTGGCGCTGCCGCTGGTGGCCCGGGGCAAGGTGCTCGGCACGCTCTCGCTGTACCGCACGGTCAACGAGCGGCCCTTCGACGACCGGGACCGGGTGCTCGCCTCGGAACTCGCCGCCCGCGCCGCGATCAGCATAGACAACGCCCGCCTCTACGGCCGTGAGCGCGGCACCGCACTGACCTTGCAGCGCAGCCTGCTGCC
>NZ_JBEXSH010000825.1:0-4059 GCF_040613555.1 Streptomyces sp. NPDC006265 | reverse complement strand
GAAGCCGATGCAGCAGACGGCGAGCAGCGGGCCGACGACGTGGCCGATGAGGTGCCCGGCGATCGCTGCGGCGGCGATCGCGACAAGGTCCCAGGGCCGGGCGGCGCGCGGGGTGACGGGCAGCACACGCACTGAACTTTCCCTGGTCGGCGTCCGTGGGTACGGATGACCCCGGTCCCCGACAGCACCGCCCGACAGGTCTAAACCAATCGGCGGTCGGCCCTTGTCATCGCACCCCCGGGTCTGATGAGCTGTGGCCTGGGACACAACGGACACCCTGGGAAAGGCAGATGCCGTGAGCAATGAAAGCCTGGCCAACCTCTTGAAGGAGGAGCGACGCTTCGCGCCCGCCGCCGACCTGGCCGCGAACGCCAATGTCACCGCGGAGGCGTATGAACAGGCCAAGGCTGACAGGCTCGGCTTCTGGGCCGAGCAGGCCCGTCGGCTGACCTGGGCCAAGGAGCCCACCGAGACGCTGGACTGGTCGAACCCGCCGTTCGCCAAGTGGTTCAAGGACGGCGAGCTCAACGTCGCCTACAACTGCGTCGACCGCCATGTGGAGGCCGGCCACGGCGACCGGGTCGCCATCCACTTCGAGGGCGAGCCGGGCGACAGCCGCGCGATCACCTACGCCGAGCTCAAGGACGAGGTCTCCAAGGCCGCCAACGCCCTGCTGGAGCTGGGAGTCCAGGCGGGCGACCGGGTCGCCGTCTACATGCCGATGATCCCCGAGACGGCGATCGCGATGCTGGCCTGCGCCCGGATCGGCGCCGCCCACTCGGTCGTCTTCGGCGGCTTCTCCTCGGACGCGCTCGCCACACGCATCCAGGACGCCGACGCGCGCGTGATCATCACCTCCGACGGCGGCTACCGGCGCGGCAAGCCGTCCGCGCTGAAGCCGGCCGTGGACGAGGCCGTCGAGAAGGCGGGCATCGTCGAGCACGTCCTGGTCGTGCGCCGCACGGGCCAGGAGGTCGCCTTCACCGAGGGCCGCGACGTGTGGTGGCACGACCTGGTGGGACGGCAGAGCGCGGAGCACACCCCGCAGGCGTTCGACGCGGAGCACCCGCTGTTCATCCTCTACACCTCGGGCACCACGGGTAAGCCGAAGGGCATCCTGCACACCTCCGGCGGCTACCTCACGCAGACCGCCTACACCCACCACGCCGTCTTCGACCTCAAGCCGGAGACCGACGTCTACTGGTGCACCGCCGACGTCGGCTGGGTCACCGGCCACTCGTACATCGTCTACGGGCCGCTGGCGAACGGCGCGACGCAGGTCATGTACGAGGGCACACCCGACACCCCGCACCAGGGCCGCTTCTGGGAGATCGTGCAGAAGTACGGCGTGACGATCCTCTACACCGCGCCGACCGCGATCCGCACGTTCATGAAGTGGGGCGACGACATCCCCGCCAAGTTCGACCTGTCCAGCCTGCGGGTGCTGGGCTCGGTGGGCGAGCCGATCAACCCCGAGGCGTGGATCTGGTACCGCAAGAACATCGGCGGCGACCGCACCCCGGTCGTCGACACCTGGTGGCAGACCGAGACCGGCTCGATGATGATCACCCCGTTGCCGGGCGTGACCGCCACCAAGCCCGGCTCCGCGCAGACGCCGCTGCCCGGCATCTCCGCCACGGTCGTCGACGACGAGGCGAACGAGGTGCCGAACGGCGGTGGCGGCTACCTGGTGCTGACCGAGCCGTGGCCGTCGATGCTGCGCACCATCTGGGGCGACGACCAGCGCTTCATCGACACGTACTGGTCGCGCTTCGAGGGCAAGTACTTCGCCGGTGACGGCGCCAAGAAGGACGACGACGGCGACATCTGGCTGCTCGGCCGGGTCGACGACGTCATGCTGGTCTCCGGGCACAACATCTCCACCACCGAGGTCGAGTCGGCGCTCGTCTCGCACCCCTCGGTCGCCGAGGCGGCCGTGGTCGGCGCGGCGGACGAGACGACCGGGCAGGCCATCGTCGCGTTCGTGATCCTGCGCGGCACGGCCTCGGAGACCGAGACCCTGGTCGCCGAGCTGCGCACGCACGTCGGCAACACCCTCGGCCCGATCGCCAAGCCGAAGCGGATCCTGCCGGTGGCCGAGCTGCCCAAGACCCGCTCCGGCAAGATCATGCGCCGGCTGCTGCGGGACGTCGCCGAGAACCGTCAGCTGGGTGACGTCACCACGCTGACCGACTCCACGGTCATGGACCTCATCCAGGCCAAGCTGCCCGCCGCGTCCAGCGAGGACTGATCAAGGCCCGGGCATAGCGGCACGGACGGAGGGCACCCGGCACACAACGCGTCGGGTGCCCTCGCGGCAAGCAGATGAAGATCGCCGGATGCGTCCACTCGCACGCTTAGCTAAACTAATCAAACAATTGCTCCATGGTGCGCCGGGAAGTCTGGTCGGCAAGCGTTCAGCCATGCCCACCGACCGGAGGTCTCCTCGTGCCCGCGCCCCACCCCAGCAGCCCGCGCAAGGTCCTCGGACGACTGTCGCTCCCCGAGCGGACCTACGTCGCGGACACGCTGCGCACCGAGACGGTCGGTGGTGTGCTGCTGCTCGCCGCCGCAGTCACCGCACTGCTCTGGGCGAACATCCCCGCACTGCGCGACAGCTACGAGAGCGTCTCCCACTTCCACCTGGGCCCCGCCGCCCTCGGCCTCGACCTGTCGATCGCGCATTGGGCCGCCGACGGGCTGCTGGCGATCTTCTTCTTCGTCGCCGGAATCGAGCTCAAGCGCGAACTCGTCGCGGGCGACCTACGCGACCCGAAGGCCGCCGCGCTCCCGGTCGTCGCCGCGCTCTGCGGCATGGCCGCACCGGCGCTCGTCTACACCGTCACCGCCGTGGCCGGTGGGGGCTCCCTGGCCGGCTGGGCCGTGCCGACCGCCACCGACATCGCCTTCGCGCTCGCCGTGCTCGCCGTCATCGGCACCTCCCTGCCGAGCGCGCTGCGGGCCTTCCTGCTCACGCTCGCCGTCGTCGACGATCTCTTCGCGATCCTGATCATCGCCGTGTTCTTCACCGCCGACCTGAACTTCGCCGCGCTCGGCGGCGCCGTCGCCGGTCTGGTGCTCTTCTGGCTGCTGCTGCGCAAGGGCGTACGCGGCTGGTACGTGTACGTGCCGCTCGCCCTCGTCGTCTGGGCGCTGATGTACAACAGCGGCATCCACGCCACCATCGCCGGTGTCGCCATGGGCCTGATGCTGCGCTGCCACCGCCACGAGGGCGAGGACCACTCCCCCGGCGAGCGCATCGAGCACCTCGTGCGGCCCCTGTCGGCGGGGCTGGCCGTCCCGCTGTTCGCCCTCTTCAGTGCCGGTGTCGCCATCTCCGGCGGGGCTCTCGCCGACGTGTTCACCCGGCCGGAGACCCTCGGTGTCGTCCTCGGGCTCGTGGCCGGCAAGGTGCTCGGCATCTTCGGCGGGACGTGGCTGACGGCCCGTTTCACCAAGGCGTCGCTCAGCGACGACCTCGCCTGGGCGGACGTGCTCGCCGTGGCGACCCTCGCCGGCATCGGCTTCACCGTGTCGCTGCTCATCGGTGAACTCGCTTTCGAGGGCGACCAGACCATGACCAACGAGGTCAAGGCCGCCGTCCTGCTGGGCTCGCTCATCGCCGCGACACTCGCGACCGTCCTGCTGAAGATCCGGAACGCCAAGTACCGCCGCCTGTGGGAGGACGAGGAGCGCGACGAGGACGCCGACGGTGTCCCGGACATCTACGAGGAGGACGACCCGGCCTACCACTTGCGGCTCGCCGCGCTGTACGAGCGCAAGGCCGCCGACCACCGCCGGATCGCCCAGGAGAAGGCAGCAGCGCGCCACGGGCTTGCCGAAGTACCGGGCGGGGCAGGCGAGGACCACCACCGTCCGGCATGATCTGACGAGACGGTACAAAAGACGGGACCGTACGCAGTCATGCCGTGGGGGGGGGGGCGCCGGCGGGCCGGGCGGCGCACAACACCCGCGCCCAGGCGCCGCCGCCCGCCCGGGGGCCTCTCGGCATTCCCACCCAAAAGAAAACAAAAAACAAAAAAAAAAAACAATTTAACA
>NZ_JBEXSH010000824.1:0-4062 GCF_040613555.1 Streptomyces sp. NPDC006265 | reverse complement strand
GGCCTGGACGGCCTCGTCCTCAATAGCCGGACGGGCTGCCTGCGCTGGACGTGCCTCGAAACCAGGAGCGGATCAGGACCCCGTACGGGCTGGACTTCCACCTGGGTCTGCCCGCGCCCGAGGAACCGCGCTTCCGCACCACCCAGCCGATGGATCCGACGCCCGGGCAGCAGGCCGTCCTCGACGCCACGTCCTCGGGCCCGCACGCGCTGGCCTCGATCGCGTTCAACCGCAACGCGGCGGAGCCGACCGACCTCGTCACCCTCCCGAACATGCCGCTGATCCGCGCGAAGGGCCCGGCGTCGGTGGGCGGGGTGGCGTCCGCGCGGGGCCTGGCGGGGATGTACGCGGCGGCGATCAGCGAGGTGGGTGAGCAGCCGGCGCTGCTGAAGCCGGACACGGTGGCGGAGTTCGGGCAGTTCCACTCGGCCGGCTACGACCTGGTGGCCCGGGCCCACAAGTCGTTCGGTCTCGGCTTCCAGATGACGGCTGACACGTGGCACCCGTTCCTCGGTGCCGGGACGATCGGGCACAGCGGCGCGGGCGGCTCCCAGGCTTTCGCGGACCCGTGGAGCGGCCTCGCCTACGGCTACACGCGTCGCCGGTTCGCCTACCCGGGCGGGGCGGCCCCGGAGAACGACCGGCTGGCGCGGGCGGTCCACGCGGCGGCGCTCGCCCGCTGAGCCCGGGCACGGGCGGAGAAACCCGAGCAGGGGCGAAGGCCGCACCCCACGTCCAAGGGTGCGGCCTCCGCGTGTGCAACGACTGGGTCGGACCAGCGTCACGGTGATGTTGCCGCGGGTCGCCTTCGAGTACCGGCACACCTCGTGGGCCTTCTCGATCAGCGACCGCGCGGTGCCCCGGTCGACCTTGGGGATGTCGGCCGAGATCTCGACGATGATCCCCGAAGCCGTCCCCGTTCTTGCCGAGGCCGACCTTCACGACGGGGGTCTCCCCTGCTCGAACGAAGTTGAGAGCTTGGGGAAGGTCGAACCGGAGAGGTCGGCCCCCTCCTGATGGGCGACGACACCGAGAGCGCCCTGTAGGCAGGCGCTGCACCCTGCGGCGAAGAGCTGCTCCGGGTTGGTGCCGGCGCCGCTCCCGCCCAGCTCCTCCGGCGGGGTGACGACGACGTCGAGCGTGCCGTCGCCGGTGGCGACCCGGCCGTCGCGCCCGTTCTCGGCGGTGGCGACGGCGGTGTCCAGGACGTCGGACTGCTGGATCGGTATGCGGTTGTGTTCCTCAGGTCCTCCGCCGGGCTCGCGCCCGAGCCGGGACGGATTCGGAAACAAGTTACCGTATATCGGCATCCTGCAGGAAGGCGTCAGAGCTTGACGATCATCTTCCCGGTGTTGTCGCCGCGCAGCACCCCGAGGAAGGCCTCCAGGTTGTTCTCGATGCCCTCGACGACGGTCTCGCGGTACTTCAGCTCGCCGGAGGCGACCCACGGGGCGACCTCCCGCACGAACTGCGGCTGCAGGTCGTAGTGGTCTCCGACCAGGAAGCCCTCGATGCGACCGCGGGTCGCGATCAGGCGGGCGAGGTTCTTCGGGCCCGGGGCGGGCTCGGTGTTGTTGTAGACGGAGATCATGCCGCAGACGGCGATCCGGCCGCCCTCGTTGAGGGAGCCGATGGCCGCCTCCAGGTGGTCGCCGCCGACGTTGTCGAAGTAGACGTCGATGCCCTCGGGGGCGGCGGCACGCAGTTGCTTGGCGACGGGGCCGTCCTTGTAGTTGAAGGCGGCGTCGAAGCCGTACTCCTCCGTGAGGAGCTTCACCTTCTCGTCCGACCCGGCGGAGCCGACGACCCGCGAGGCGCCCTTCAGCCGCGCGATCTGCCCGACCTGGCCGCCCACGGCGCCGGCGGCGCCCGACACGAAGACGGTGTCGCCCTCCTTGAAGGCGGCGGTGCGCAGCAGGCCCGCGTAGGCGGTGAGGCCGGTCATGCCCAGCACACCGAGGTACGTCGACAGCGGTGCGGCGTCCGGGTCCACCTTGACGGCGCTCTTCGCGCCGACGACCGCGTACTCACGCCACCCGAAGAAGTGCAGCACGTGATCCCCGACGGACAGCCCCTCGGCGTTCGAGGCCACGACCTCGCCGACGGCACCGCCCTGCATGACCTTGCCGAGCTCGAAGGGGGCGACGTAGGACTTGGCGTCGCTCATGCGACCACGCATGTAGGGGTCCACGGAGAGGTACTTGTTCCGGACGAGGACCTGCCCCTCACCCGGCTGCGGGACCTCCACCTCGACGAAGGCGAAGTCCTCGGGCTTCGGCCAGCCGACGGGACGGCTCGCCAGGTGCCACTCGCGGCTGACGGCGGGGAGGGTGGGGGTGTCGGTCATGATGCGCCTTACCTCACTGGCTCGATGCGGATGTTTCAGTACCTGAAACAACCATGCTCCTGAAAATTTCAGGTTGTCAAATAACCGGGTACCCTCGATGGCATGGCCTCCACCACACCGACGCCCCAAGAGATGACCAACCGCGCGGATCCGCTGACCCTCGAGGTCGTCGAGCTGATCGGCCAGGTCGTGGCGCGGTTCCACGAGGACTACGAGTCGGGAGCGGCGGAGCACGCCCTGACCGGTGCGCAGGCGCGGCTGCTCAGCCTGCTGTGCCTCGAACCGCTGCCGATGCGCAGACTGGCGCAGCAGCTGAAGTGCGAGCCGTCCAATGTGACGGGGATCGTGGACCGGCTCGAGGCGCGAGGGCTGGTCGAGCGCCGGCCGGATCCCGCCGACCGCCGGGTGAAGGTGGCGGCGGCGACGGAGGAGGGGCGACGGGTGGCCCGAAGCCTGCGAGAGTCACTCCGATTCGCCCGGGAGCCCCTGGCGGGGCTCTCCGAGGGGGAACGGGTGGCGTTGCGGGACACGCTGCGGCGGATGCTGGGCTGATCGGCGACCGGCCGCCGTCAGGGGAACCCTGGCCCGGAACCCCATAGGGGCACTGCCCCGCCACGGACGCCCGGCTGATCGACGGCCGGGCACCGCCAGGGGAACCCCTGACCCAGGACTCCGTACGGGCGCCGGTGTCAGGGGAGTCGGTGGGTCAGGATCGCGTGCAGGGCGTTGCGGACGTGTTCGTGGCTCCGGGCCGCCTGTTCGGGGGTCTGCGGAACGTGGCCGGTGCCGTCCTCCTCGATGAAGGTCCAGGGGTGGCCCTGGGCTTTGGCAAGTGCGGCGGCGCGCGCCGTGTCGACGAGGTCGAGGCGGTCGGTCGGTGGCGTCGGCGGTGCGTACGGCGAGCAGCCTGCGTGTGCCGTCGCGCACGAAGCGGGCGTCGTCCGTCCAGTCGCCGGAGGGCAGCGGGGTCAGGAGCTTCAGCCCGATCCGGGCCTCCCGCGGCCAGACGTCGGCCCGCGCCCCGTACAACAACTGCTTGACCGGCAGAAATCCCACTGTCTTCCCGCGAGCCTCAACCGTGACATGACGCAAAGGTCCCCTGGTGGTACCGAGTTGAAAACGTCCGGGCCGGTCTCCGCAGTCCGTCCGAGCCGATCCCCGCGGACCCGGAAAGATGCACACGCCGCCCGCGCTTCAGAAAAAGGGCGCTCGGAACTCCGGCACCATTCCGAGTGCCGCGAACTCGACGTTGGCGAGGGGATTTTCAAGGGCAGGAAGCAGCGGTTCCGCTCCCGCGGCGCCGGCGGAGTTGGCCTGGCGGACGCTACGTGCACCACCACAGGAACCGCGTGCACCGCTCGGACGCGGACGGTTCCGGTTCAGGGGCCTGCGTGGTCGGACCCGAGGTCGGGGTCGGCTCCGGGGCGGGCGGGGCGGCCGTGGGGCCGGACGCCGGGCGACTGGGAGCACCTCCCGTCGCCGGCTCGGGATCCTTCGTCGGCTCGTCGCCCTTCGGGGACTCCGACTTCTCGCCCTTCGGGGATTCCGAAGCGGACGGCGCATCGGACGCGGTGGGCGAGGCGGATGTCGACGCGCCGTCAGCCCCGCTTCCCTTTCCGTCCGGACCAACCAACCCCTGGTCAGGCCTGCTGAGCCGCGGCCGGGCGCTGGGACCGGCCCGGCGGCGGCTGAACGCCCTGCGCGGCTGAGACCCC
>NZ_JBEXSH010000823.1:0-4071 GCF_040613555.1 Streptomyces sp. NPDC006265 | reverse complement strand
TCCGCCGCGTCCAGCCGGGCGAGCAGCAGCAGGTCGTCCAGGAGGATGCCCATGCGGGCGGCCTCGGCGCGCAGCCGGGCGAGGTGCCGGTCGCGGTCAGCTTGGTGACGTCCGTGCGCAGGATCGCCGCGATGCCGAAGTCCAGCACCTTCACCGTGCCGTCCCGGGCGACCAGGATGTTGCTCGGCTTCAAGTCGCGGTGGACGACCGGCACATCATGCGCGTACGACAGCACGGTCGCCACCTGCGCCGCCACGGCCACCGCCCAGCTGAGGGGGAGCGGCGGCCGGTCCGGACTCACGTACGCGGTCAGCGGCACGCCGTCGACCAGTTCCATCACCAGGAACAGATGCTCGTACGACTCGTCCAGCACCGCGTCGAACACCTGCGGCACGCCCGGGTGCTGGATGCGCGCGGTCACCCGGGCCTCGCGCCGGAACCGCTTCTCGAACTCCTCCGCCAGGTGCGGCGACGCCACGGCCTGCGGACGGATCAGCTTCACGGCGACCGGCCGGTCCAGCACGGCGTCGTAGCCGCGCCACACGTCCCCCATGCCACCGTGACTGAACTGCTCCAGCAGCTCGTAGCGCCCCGCGATCCGTCGTCCGTCCGGCACCTGGTCCTGGCCCCCGCCCGCGTCGAGTGTCCGAAGACGACTTGAGAGGTCTTCAGAGGTCTCTGATGTGGTCGGGGCTCAGTCTTCCGGGCGAGGGCGCGCGCGTCCAACCTGCGGGAGTACCGCTTGCGTGATCACGTCATGCCGGGTAGGCGGTGCACTCCGCCCAGACCGTCTTGCCGGGGCCACCCCCGGCGCGCGGCGAACAGCCCCAGCGGTCGGCCAGCGCCGCGACCAGCAGCAGGCCGCGTCCGCCCTCGTCGTCCGGCGCCGGGCCGGCGGAGAGGAGGGGGACGCTCTCCCCGCGGGTGTCGGTGACCTCGATCCGTACGGTGCGGGTCGACGGGGAGGCCGTCATGTGCACCTGGAAGTCCCGGCCGGGGACGTGCCCGTGCTGGACGGCGTTGGCGCACAGCTCCGCGGTCACGAGCGTGACGACGTCATGGGCGTCGCTGTCGTACGGGACGCCCCAGGCGTCGAGGCAGTGCTCGCACAGGCGGCGGGCGAGGCGGGCACCGCGCGGGGTGGAGCTGAAGCGCATCGTGAACCGGTGCACCGTGACGGGTGATTGTGTTGCGGTCATGCCCTCACGGTGGCGTGCTGTCGCCTAGCGTGACCAGTGGTGACGCGCCGCTTACGGACCTTCGTACGGGGTGGGCGTGGGCGCTGTACGGGACGGTACGCGGGGAGAGGCGGCACGGCGATGACCGAGGTGCGGGACGAGGAGACGGCGGCGCGACGGCAGCAGCGGCCGGAGGACGAGCCGGGGACGGGCGTGGTGACGGCGTTCGGACAGCAGTTGAAGCTGCTGCGGACGCGGGCGGGGCTGGAGCGGGCGGAGTTCGGGAAGCGGCTGGGGTACTCGGCGGACACGGTGGCGTCTATTGAGCAGGGGAGGCGGATTCCGCAGGCCCGGTTCATCGAGAAGGCGGACGAGGTGTTGGGGGCGGGTGGGGTGCTTGCGGCTCTGAAGGAGGAGGTGGGGAGGGCTCAGTATCCGGCGTTCTTCCGGGACATGGCTCGGCTGGAGGCCGGGGCCACCGCCCTGAATGTGTACGCGGTGTACGCGGTGCCGGGTCTGTTGCAGACGCAGGACTACGCCCGTGCCGTCTTCCACATGCAGCGGCCCTTGCTGGAGGACGACGTGATCGAGCAGCGACTTGAGGCTCGTATGGCGCGACAAGAGATCTTCTGCCGACGACCTGCACCCCTGCTCAGCTTCGTGATCGAGGAGGCTGTACTGCGCAGGCCGATCGGCGGTCGGAAAGTCATGCGCGAAGCCCTGGAACAAGTCCTCCTTACGGGCCAGTCTAGAAACGTGGAGGTCCAGGTCATGCCGATCGAGCGGGAGGACAACGCAGCCTTGAGCGGTCCCTTCTCACTGATCGACGTCGACAAGGGGCAGCGCCTGGCGTACGCGGAGGTACAGGATCTAAGCCGCCTCTACACCGACGCTGCGTATGTGCGAACGCTTGAGGCGCGCTATGGCATCCTCCGATCACAAGCGCTGACACCGAGCGAGTCAGTGGCGTTCATTGAGCAACTGATGGGAGACACATGAGCGTGCAGCCCAGCAAGGCGGCTGTGCCAGAGGCCGCTTGGATCAAGAGCAGCTACAGCACAGGCAACGGTGGTGAGTGCGTCGAGGTCGCCGCAGCCGCCGGAGCCGTCCTCGTCAGGGACTCGAAGCAGCCCGCAGTGGCCCGGCTCGCGTTCGGCCCCGCAGCATGGAGTGGTTTCGTGCGGACGACCGTCGACTGCTGAACCGGCTGACGTACGGCGAAGGGCCCGGTGCGATGCACACGCATTGGGCCCCACTCGCGTCAGATCTCGTCCAGCCCTTCTTCCCGACGGATCATCCGCCAGGCGGCCCGGCGGGCGCTGCGGTCGAGGTTGGACTTGAAGTCCCGGTCGGTGCCGAAGTACCGCTTGCCGAGCGTGTCGATCGTGGAGACATGATCCATCATGTTCTCCTCGAACTTCTTGTCGAAGACGATGCCGAAGTTCTCCTCGTCGTTGACGAGGGCGGCGGCCCGGACCTTCGGATCCTTCTTCGTGGCGTTGAACGCCGGGAGGACGTCCTCCTCGGTGAACTCCGTGCCGAACTTGGCGTTGAACTTCTCGATCAGCTCGGACAGCAGTGACTTCTCGGCGTCCTTCGCGCCGCCGACCCCGTCGCCGAACCCCTTGAGCTCGGCCGCGCCCTCGGGGTTGAGGGACACGTCGTGCTCGCCGGTCTTCTCGACCCGCAGGTGGCTCAGGTCTCGTCACCCCGGCCGCGTACCGCGTCCCCCTCCGCCGCCTCCCGTGCCGGCAGCAGCTGCCCGCCCGTGAGCCCGCCCGCCAGCAGCCGCGCCGTCTCCTCCGCCAGCAGGGTCGCCCGCCGGGCTTCCGCCCGGAGCGCGTGCACGTGCCGGAACGCCTCCCCGTACCGCCGCTGCTCCTCCAGCGGCAGCAGCGGCACGCGCAGCCGGCCCGGGCTGACGGTCAGGACCGTGCTGCCCGTCGACGCGCCCGCGATGTTCTCCTCCGCGCCCAGGAACCCGGCGAGGAACCAGGCGTCCAGGCGTTTCGGGTCCGGCCGGAAGAGGTGGACGTGGAGGCCGAGCAGTGCGCCCCGGTCCTCCTCGCCCGCGACCCGGCTCATCGGCCCGTCGGGGCTCGCGATCGCCCGTACGAGGACATCCCCCGCGGCGATCACCGGTGGGGTGTGGCCGGGCAGCTCCGCCGGGTCGCCCGTAGGGCTCGATCCCCGCGCGATGTCCGAGCCGGTGAGCACCGCACGGGCCGTATCCGGCCGCGTCCCCTTCCCGTTGCTCCCGTTGCTCCCGTCACCGTCCGCGCGGCTCCGCGCTCCCTCCGGCATGGTCCGCAGCAGAGTGAGCGCCCCGCCGCGTGCCAGGTCGGACACCGTCGCCGTCCGCCATTCGCGGACCGAGGCGCCCGCGGCGCTCCACCCCTCCCGGCCCGCTGTCCGAGCCAGGGACCGCGCAGCGCCGATGAGACCCCGGCGCGCGGTATCGACCTCGGCCGACAGTTCCGCCGGGTCGACCTCGGCCCGGGACGCTCGTACGAGCCGGGCCGGGGTCAGATCGACCACGTCGTCCAGCAGGTCCACCACGCCGACCGCGTGCGCGACACCGGGTTCGCCCTCGAAGGTGTCCGGGTTCTCCGCGAATGCCTGCCACGCGCCCACGGCATGCGCGGTGATCGCCTCCCAGTCCACTGAGGCGGACCGGCTTCCGCCCCTCGTCCGCCCGGTCGCCACCACCCCACCGCGCCCGCCCGCCGTCGCCGCACCCGCCGCCGCGTCGGCCGCCGTGTCCACGAACAGCACCGACTTGTGCGCGGGGCCGCCCGGCTCGGGCCGCTGCAGTGCCCACACCTGGAGGTTCCCGACACACCCCCGAAGGCCGCTTCACCCTTCGGGCCGGAACCCCTCGTCCGGATCCGCG
>NZ_JBEXSH010000822.1:0-4080 GCF_040613555.1 Streptomyces sp. NPDC006265 | reverse complement strand
GCTGGGGGCGTCCGGGGCCCTGCTGGCCGGAACGGTCGCCCATCAACTCGCCCGGCGGGGCGGCGGCATCGGCGTCGCCACGCTTTGTATCGGGGTGGGCCAAGGCCTCGCCCTCGTCCTGGAACGGTAGCCCTTCTTCCGGCTGCGGGCCGCCGGTGGCCGGTCGCGCCCGCGCGGCGGAGCCGCATATCGACCCAGCCCCGCGCCCCTGCGGGGGCGCGATCCTCGCCCCCCGTCGACGAGAACGGTACGAACCTCAGGGACCCCCATGACTCTCACTCAGCACGACATCGACCAGGAGATCGCGGCCAAGCACGCCGCATACGAGAAGCGCCTGGCCGACGGCGGGCCCGTCGAGCACCAGCCGCGCCGCGACTACGCGCCGTACCGGTCCTCGGTGCTCCGGCACCCCAAGCAGCCGCCGGTCACCATCGACGTCGGCAAGGACCCGGAGCTGGTGGAGCTGTCCTCCCCCGCCTTCGGGGAGCGGGACATCACCGAGATCGACAACGACCTCACCCGGCAGCACGACGGCGAGCCGATCGGTGAGCGCATCACCGTCTCCGGACGGCTGCTCGACCGCGACGGACGGCCGGTGCGCGGCCAGCTCGTGGAGATCTGGCAGGCCAACTCGGCGGGCCGCTACGCCCACCAGCGCGAGCAGCACGACGCGCCCCTCGACCCCAACTTCACCGGCGTGGGCCGCACCCTCACCGACGCCGACGGCCACTACCGCTTCACCACCGTCCAGCCGGGCCCGTACCCGTGGCGCCAGCACGTCAACGCCTGGCGGCCGGCGCACATCCACTTCTCACTCTTCGGCTCGGCGTTCACCCAGCGGCTCGTGACGCAGATGTACTTCCCGAGCGACCCGCTGTTCCCCTACGACCCGATCATCCAGTCCGTGACGGACGACGCGGCCCGGCAGCGGCTGGTCGCGACCTACGACCACAGCCTGTCGGTGCCCGAGTTCTCGATGGGCTACCACTGGGACATCGTGCTGGACGGCCCACGGGCCACCTGGATCGAAGAAGGGCGCTGACCAGCCATGACGAAGATCGACACCAGCCGCCCGGACAGCGTGCTGCCCACCCCCTCGCACACCGTCGGCCCGTTCTACGGCCACGCCCTGCCGTTCCGCGGCGGCGAGGACATCGCACCCCTCGGGCACCCGGACACCGTCACCGTGCACGGCTACGTCACCGACGGCGAGGGCGACCCGCTGCCGGACGCCCTGATCGAACTGTGGGGTCCCGACCCCGAGGGCAACCTGCCGACCGCCGACGGCTCGATGCGGCGCGACCCGGCCTCCGGCGGCTTCCTCGGGCGCAACGGCGTGGAGTTCACCGGCTGGGGACGCGTTCAGACCGACGCGAACGGCCACTGGTACGCGCGGACGCTGCGGCCCGGTGCCCGGGGGCACAGCGCCCCGTACCTCAGCGTGTGCGTCTTCGCGCGCGGGCTGCTCGTGCACCTGTACACCCGCATCTACCTGCCGGGCGACGCCGCGGTGCTCGCCGCCGATCCGCTGCTGTCCGGGCTGGAGGACGCTCGCCGCGACACGCTGATCGCCGCCGAGGAGGGGGACGGCACGTACCGTTTCGACATCCGCCTTCAGGGCGAAGGCGAAACGGTCTTCCTGGAGTTCCAGTGACAGCTCACCCCGGCGACGCCGGCCTGCTCGCCCCCGGGTGGTCCGACTCCGCGGCCGCCTCCGCCACCGGTGACCACGCGTTCCTGCGGGCGCTGCTCGACGCGGAGGCCGCGCTGGCCCGGGCCCAGGCCGCCACGGGGCTCGCCCCGGCCGAAGCGGCGACGGCGGTCACCGGGGCGGCCGGCGCCGATACCTTCGACGTGCGGTCCCTCGCCGAGCGGGCGCGCACGGGCGGCAACCCCGTCATCCCCCTGGTCGCCGATCTGACGAAGGCCGTGGGCGACCCGCACAGTCCCTACGTCCACCGGGGCGCGACCAGCCAGGACATCATGGACACGGCGATGATGCTGGTCGCCGCCCGGACCCTCGACCCGGTCCTCGCCGACCTCGGCCGTACCGAACAGGCCCTGTCCCGGCTGGCCGCCGAGCACCGCGACACCGCGATGCCCGGGCGGACCCTCACCCAGCACGCCGTACCGACCACGTTCGGGCTGAAGGCGGCCGGATGGCGGTCGCTGGTGCTGGACGCGCGGGAGAGGGTGCGGGCCGTACGGGAGTCGCTGCCCGCGCAACTCGGGGGTGCGGCGGGCACGTTGGCGGCCTTCGGGGCGTACGGCGCGAGCGATCCGGCCGGGCTCCCGGAGGCGTACGCCCGGGAACTCGGGCTGCGGGCACCCGATCTGCCCTGGCACACCCTGCGGACGCCGATCGGCGATCTCGCCGGGTGTCTGGCCTTCGCGGCGGGCGCGCTCGGCAAGCTCGCCGTGGACGTCCTGACCCTGTCGCGCACCGAGATCGCCGAGGTCGCGGAGGGCAGTGGCGGAGGATCGTCCGCCATGCCGCACAAATCCAATCCCGTACGGTCCATCCTGATCGCCTCCGCCGCGCGGCGGGCACCGCAGCTCGCAGCAACGCTGTACGGGTCCATGGCCGCCGAGGACGAACGTCCGGCCGGGGCCTGGCACGCCGAGTGGGAGCCGCTGCGCGACCTCCTGCGGCTGGTCGGCGGGGCCGCCCGGGACGCCGCCGAACTGGCGGAGGGACTGCGGGTCAGGCCCGAGGCCATGCGCGCACACCTGGATCTCACGCACGGGTTGATCGTCTCCGAGCGGCTGTCCGCCGAGCTGGCCCCGTTGCTGGGCCGCGCCCGCGCCAAGGAGCTCCTCACCCGGCTGGCCTCCACGGGGCAACCGCTCAGCCAGGCACCGGAGTTGGCGGACGCCGATCTCGATCCCACCCACTACACGGGCTCCGCCGGGGTCCTCACCGACCGTGCTCTGGAGCGACGTTGACATTCCTGAACCACCACGCCGAAGGGCCCGCCACCGCTCCCCCGCTGCTGCTCGGCCCCTCGCTCGGCACGTCGTACGCGCTGTGGGACACCGTGGCGCCCGAGTTGTCGATCAGCCACCATGTGGTGCGCTGGGACCTGCCGGGGCACGGTGGTTCGGCGGCCGGTCTCATCGGGGCGGGCGCGACGGTCGGTGACCTCGCCGGGCTGGTGCTGGCGCTCGCCGACTCGCTCGGCATCGAGCGGTTCGCGTACGCGGGTGTGTCGCTGGGCGGGGCCGTCGGGCTGCATCTCGCGGTCCACCATCCGCAGCGGCTGTCGTCGCTCGCCGTGATCTGCTCGTCGGCGCACTTCAACGGGTCCAGGCCCTGGGAGGAGCGGGCCGCGCTGGTGCGGCGCGAGGGGCTCGCCGGGCTGGCGGAGAACGCCGACGCGCGCTGGTTCGCCGGTGACTTCACCGTGCCGCGCCTGGTTCAGGACCACCGGGACGCCGACCCGGAGGCGTACGCCGCCTGCTGCGACGCGCTCGCCGCGTTCGACCTGCGGGACCGGCTCGCGGAGATCGCCGTACCCACCCTGCTGGTCGCGGGCCGCGAGGATCCGGCGACGCCCCCCGCACATCTGCGGGAGATCGCCGACGCCGTGCCGCGCGCGACGCTCGTGGAGTTGCCGGGCGCCTCCCACCTGGCGCCCGCGCAGTGCCCGGAGGCGGTGCTGACCGCCCTGCGCGCCCACGTCGGTCAAGGGGCCTCACGAGGCATGGCCGTACGGCGGGAGGTGCTCGGCGACGCGCACGTCGACCGGGCGCAGGCCCGGCAGACACCGTTCACGGCCCGCTTCCAGGACTTCATCTCGCGCTACGCCTGGGGCGAGATCTGGACCGACCCGACCCTGTCCCGCCGCGAGCGCAGCATGATCACGCTCACCGCGCTGGTCGCGCACGGCCACTACGACGAACTGGCCATGCACGTCCGCGCGGCCCGCCGGGGCGGCCTCACCCCGGAGGATATCGGCGCGGTGCTGCTCCAGACTGCGGTGTACTGCGGGGTGCCGGCGGCGAACTCGGCGTTCGCGACGGCCCAGCGGGTGCTGGCGGAGGAGGACGGCACCTCATGACGGCGCGCGCATGACCGCG
>NZ_JBEXSH010000821.1:0-4095 GCF_040613555.1 Streptomyces sp. NPDC006265 | reverse complement strand
AGTGGAGGCGGCGAACGGCAGCCCGTACTGCACGCCCTCCCGGCTGCGGTAGGCGACGCCGTCCAGGACGGGGGTGGTGACGATGACCATGGGCCGGGGGAAGCGGGGCAGCCGGTGGTTGAGCAGTCGCTCCAGCATCCGGGAACATCCCGGGGTGTCGATGATGGTCCCGCGCCGCACGGGGTAGACCGCTCCGGTGCCGGGGGAGGTGACGGTGGGCACGTCGACGACCGTGCCCTTGCCGGCGAGCCAGACGCGGGTGCGGGCGCTGCCCATGTCCAGCGCGATGCCGCAGCAGCGCCGGCACAGGGGCCACGGCCGGTGACGGGCCGCGTCACCGGACAGGTTGTGGGCGTCGGTCATGGCTGTGCCTCCTTGACCTGCTGGCAGCGGGCGCAGTAGCGGGCCTGCGGCACGATCATGAGCCGTTCCCGTTCGACCGGGCGCCGGCACAGGTGGCAGGTGCCGTACGAGCCCTCGTTCATGCGGGTGAGGGCCGCTTCGATGTCGGTGAGGACCATGCGGGCCGAGGCAGCGAGCTTGACGCGGACCTCGATCTGCGCCGCGGACCGCTGCCGGATCCGGTCCTCGGCCCGGGAGGTGACCGGCCCGGCGAGCAGGCGCAGTTGCTCCTGGCGGAACAGACGCTGCTCGTGAAGGTTCTCGAGCAGCGCCGCGAGGTCCTCGGCCGACAGGTGCGTCGTGCTCTCGTCGATGGTCTGGTGGTTCACCACGTCACCCCTTTGCGGCAGGGCGTTGGAGGTCCGGTACGGGCGGGGTCAGGCCGCGCGGCGCTGGCAGGCGACGCAGTGGCGGGTGTAGGGCAGGATCTCGAGCCGCTCCGCGGGAACGGGCTTCGCGCAGGCCACGCAGATTCCGTAGGTGCCGTCGTCGATGCGGGTGAAGGCGTCCTCGATCTCCTTGAGAACCCGTTCCATCGCGGTCTTCTGCGCGGACAGCAGGTGGTCGTCCGTGCCGCGCTCGGTCTCGTCGAGGGCACGCAACTGGGCCAGCCGGGAGGTGCGGGCGTGTTCCAGGCGTTGGCGGGCGTCGTGCGGGTGGGGTTCGGCCCGGGTGACATCGAGCGACATGGTCGGTCCCTTTTTCGGCTGCGTATGTCGGGTGCGCGGTGGCGCGCGTCGGTCATGCGCGGCGGGCCGGCCCGACGGCGTTGCCGGGCCCGCCCGTCCGCTGTCGGGTGGTCGTGTGGTGTCCAGCCTGGCCCGGCGCGCGGCGGATACCCATCGGGCGCGGGCCCCATTTGAACGGGGTCGAGGGGCCCATGCGGCCGCGCCATGGGTAGTGCGTGCCCGGGGAAATGGGGGCCAGGTCCCATGGACGTCAGGCGCGGTGAGGGGACAGCCTGAACGCAGGCTTGCTCAAGTTGCCCGGGCCGCGAACGCGGTGGGCTCCGCGATGGCCGACAGTGGAGGTGAGAAACGAGCTCGTAGAAGGGGAGGCGCAGGGACGGTGTCCTTGTTCTGGCGGATCTTCGCCCTCAACGCCGTGGTGCTGGGCACGGCCACGGCCCTGCTGCTGTGGGCTCCGGTGACCGTCTCCGTGCCGGTGCTGCTGACCGAGGCGGTCATCCTGGTCGGCGGTCTGGCCGTCATGCTCGTCGCGAACGCCGCGCTGCTGCGGTTCGGTCTGGCCCCGCTGGACCGGCTCACCAGGCTGATGACCACCGTGGACCTGCTGCGCCCCGGTCAGCGCCTGCCCGCTTCCGGCGGCGGTGGTGTCGCCGAGGTGATCCGCACGTTCAACGCCATGCTGGAGCGGCTGGAGCAGGAGCGGGTCGCCAGCAGCGCCCGGGCCCTGCTGGCCCAAGAGGCGGAACGCCGGCGCATCGCCCAGGAACTGCACGACGAGGTCGGCCAGAGCATGACCGCGATCCTGCTCGGGCTCAAACGGTCCGCGGACGACGCGCCGGAGGCGCTGCGCGGGGAGCTGCAGGAGTTGCAGGAGATCACCCGGGAGAGCCTCGACGAGGTCCGTCGTCTGGTGCGCCGGCTGCGGCCCGGTGTGCTGGACGATCTGGGCCTGGTGAGCGCACTGACCTCGCTCAGCGAGGACTTCGCCACACATACCAGGCTGTTGGTGACGCGCAGCTTCGATGCCGACCTGCCCGCTCTGGCTCCGGAGACGGAGCTGGTCCTCTACCGCGTCGCCCAGGAGTCGCTGACCAACGTCGCCCGCCACGCGGACGCCGGGCGGGTCACCGTCGCCCTGCGCCACGCCGACAACAGCGTGGTGCTGACGGTGACCGACGACGGCAGCGGTATCGAGGCGCCCCGCGAAGGCGCCGGCATCCGCGGCATGCGCGAGCGGGCCCTGCTCGTCGAGGGCAGCCTGGAGATCACCCCGGCACCCCGCGCCGGCACCCGCGTCCAGCTCACCGCGCCCGTTGCAAGGAAGCAGCCCTGACCATGTCCGACTCGGCCACCCCCTCCCCGACGCCCTCGAGCACGATCCGCATCCTGCTCGCCGACGACCACGCGCTGGTCCGACGCGGTGTGCGGCTCATCCTCGACCAGCAGCCCGACCTCGAAGTGGTCGCCGAGGCCGGTGACGGGGCCGAGGCCATCGAGCTGGCCCGCACCAGCGAGGTCGACCTGGCCGTGCTCGACATCGCCATGCCACGCCTGACCGGGCTGCAGGCAGCCCGTGAACTGGCCGCCCTCAAGCCGGGGCTGCGGATCCTGATGCTCACCATGCACGACAACGAGCAGTACTTCTTCCAGGCTCTGAAGGCCGGTGCGAGCGGATATGTGCTGAAGTCCGTGGCCGACCGGGACCTGGTCGCCGCCTGCCGGGCCGCGATGCGGGACGAGCCCTTCCTGTATCCCGGCGCGGTCACCGCCCTGATCCGCAACTACCTTGACCGGGCCCGCCACGGGGACGAGACTCCCGATCAGATCCTCACCCCCCGCGAGGAAGAGGTCCTCAAGCTGGTCGCCGAGGGCCACTCGTCCAAGGAGATCGCGGACCTGCTGTTCATCAGCATCAAGACCGTCCAGCGCCACCGCGCCAACCTGCTGCAGAAGCTCGGCCTGCGCGATCGCCTCGACCTGACCCGCTACGCCATCCGCGCCGGACTGATCGAGCCCTGACCCGGAGGCGGGCCCGGTCCGCACGTCACGACGAGAGAGGGGGGAGGGTGCGCCACAGCGTGCATGCAGCGTCCGTCAGCGGCACCACCCGGCCCCACTCCCCCGTCGGCGCGGTACTGGCCGTCGTCGTCCTGGCGGTGCTGACCACACTCGGCATCGCCGCTCCGCAGCTCGGCACATGGGGCACGGGAGTGGCCGGCGCACCCGTGGCCACGGACCACCACCGGCACGACGGGGCGCGCGCCGACGACGGGTGCGATGCCGTCTGCGTCGTCCGGGCGGCCACCCGCCACGAGCAGCCGCACGGTGAGCATCCGGCCCCGCGCGGACACCTCGGCGCCTGCGGCCAGAGCGCGGACACCACGCCGTGCCGGCTTCCGAGCCCGCACGGGGCGCCGACCGAGCACGTGCCCACCTCGCAGCCGAACACGGCGCAGGACCAGGGGCGGGCGCCCCCGGTGTTCTCCGGCACCTGACGCCCCTTCCCTTCACCCGACCCGCCCCGCAGCGGCCCCCGACGGCCGCCACCGTGGTGTGCCTTCCGGAGGCTCCCGTTGAACCGTTCCCTGCGCGTGAGGGCACTGCTCGCCCTCGGCGTGCTCGCCCTGTCCCTGTACGTCGCCGTCACCGTGCCGATCCGGCTCGGACTGGACCTGCGCGGCGGGACACAGATCGTGCTCGAAACCCGCTCCACCCCCACCGCCGACGCGGACAGCGCGGCGACCGACCGCACCCTGGAGGTCCTGCGTGGCCGCATCGACGCGCTCGGCGTCGCCGAACCTACCCTGGTGCGCTCCGGCGACCACCGGATCATCGTCGAACTGCCCGGTGTGCAGGACCCCAAGAAGGCCGCCGACGTCCTGGGCCGTACCGCGCAGCTCACCTTCCATCCCGTGCTCGGCGCCGCGGACGAGGCCGACGACACCTCGCGGCCCCTGCCGAAACGCGAGACCGTCATCACGGTCGTCGGCAATCTTGTCGACGA
>NZ_JBEXSH010000820.1:0-4105 GCF_040613555.1 Streptomyces sp. NPDC006265 | reverse complement strand
GTGCTCTTCCGCCTCTCGGTGGCCTTCTTGAGCGACCGCACCCGGGTCCTGCACGCGCTCGGGCGCCGACTGCGCGAGGGCGGCACCATGCTGGTCATCACCCCGCTGGCCGCGCACACCCCGGCCGCAAAGCGGCGCATCGCACTGGATGCGGCGCTTCGACTGGTCGACCGTCGGCGCGGACATCCTGTCCGTCTACGAGACGGTGACGGCCGGAGCGGCGGCGGTGGCCGAGGACGAGCGGACGACCGGGCTGTGGGGGCGGCTGGGGTTCGCCCGGGACTGACGGGCGGGCGCCCGGTCCTTTCAGGCCATGTCGAAAGGGCAGGTCGGGCGTCACTGATGTCCATCCCGCCGCAGGCCGAGGACCGCAACCGCTGATCGCGGGCAGGGCGGGACGAACGGCCGGGCCCTCGTGCCGCTAGCCTTGCCGCCCGTGACCACCACTCTCATCTGGATCGCCGTCGCCCTGGTCGCGATCGGGCTCTATCTGAGCTGGACCGCCGGCCGGCTCGACCGTCTCCACGCCCGGATCGACGCCGCCCGCGCGGCCCTGGACGCCCAGTTGCTGCGGCGCGCCTCGGTGGCGCAGGAACTGGCGACGTCGGGGGTCCTCGACCCGGCCGCCTCGATCGTGCTGTACGAGGCCGCGCACGCCGCCCGGCAGGCCGAGGAGGAGCAGCGGGAGGTCGCCGAGAGCGAACTGAGCCAGGCGCTGCGGGCCGTCTTCGGAGAGGCTCCGCAGGTGGAGGCGGTGCGGGAGGCGCCCGGGGGAGAGGGGGCGGCCCGGGAACTCACCGAGGCCGTCCGCAAGGTGCCGATGGCCCGGCGCTTCCACAACGACGCCGTACGGGCGGCCCGGGCCCTGCGCCGGCACCGCAAGGTGCGCTGGTTCCGCCTGGCCGGTCACGCGCCCTTCCCGATGGCCTTCGAAATGGACGACGAGCCGCCGGCAGCCCTGGTGGACCGGGCCTCCTGAGCCCCGTTCACCTGTCGTTTTCCGGCCGTCCGTCGCAAAAGGATCCACGGCGTTCCTATTGGCCCTTGCTGTGGCCTGGTTCTCTCACGTTTCCTCAGTGCTGCAGAAACCCTCTTTCCCATCAGCGAGGTCACCCGTGTCCATCTCCGAAAACCAGGCTCCCGAGACCGGCACCGCCCGAGTGAAGCGCGGCATGGCCGAGCAGCTCAAGGGCGGCGTGATCATGGACGTCGTCACGCCGGAGCAGGCCAAGATCGCCGAGGACGCGGGCGCCGTGGCCGTCATGGCCCTGGAGCGGGTCCCCGCCGACATCCGCAAGGACGGCGGCGTCGCCCGCATGTCCGACCCGGACATGATCGAGGGCATCATCGACGCCGTCTCGATCCCGGTCATGGCCAAGTCCCGCATCGGCCACTTCGTCGAGGCCCAGGTCCTGCAGTCCCTCGGCGTCGACTACATCGACGAGTCCGAGGTCCTCACCCCGGCCGACGAGGTCAACCACAGCGACAAGTTCGCCTTCACGACCCCCTTCGTCTGCGGCGCCACCAACTTGGGCGAGGCCCTGCGCCGCATCGCCGAGGGCGCCGCGATGATCCGCTCCAAGGGCGAGGCCGGGACCGGCAACGTCGTCGAGGCCGTCCGCCACCTGCGCCAGATCAAGAACGAGATCGCCCGCCTGCGCGGCTACGACAACAACGAGCTGTACGCCGCCGCCAAGGAGCTGCGCGCCCCGTACGAGCTGGTCAAGGAAGTCTCCGAGCTCGGCAGGCTCCCCGTGGTGCTGTTCTCCGCCGGCGGCGTGGCCACCCCGGCCGACGCGGCCCTGATGCGTCAGCTCGGCGCCGAGGGCGTCTTCGTCGGCTCCGGCATCTTCAAGTCCGGCGACCCGGCCAAGCGCGCCGCCGCCATCGTGAAGGCCACCACCTTCTACGACGACCCGAAGATCATCGCCGACGCGTCCCGCAACCTCGGCGAGGCCATGGTCGGCATCAACTGCGACACCCTCCCCGAGGCCGAGCGCTACGCCAACCGCGGCTGGTAAGGCACAGGAACCCATGAGCGACACCCCCGTCATAGGCGTCCTGGCCCTCCAGGGCGACGTACGGGAGCACCTCGTCGCCCTGGCCGCGGCCGATGCCGTGGCCAGGCCGGTGCGGCGCCCCGAAGAACTCGCCGAGGTCGACGGCCTCGTCATCCCCGGCGGCGAGTCCACCACCATCTCCAAGCTGGCCGTCCTGTTCGGCCTGATGGAGCCCCTCCGCGCGCGCCTGCGGGACGGTATGCCCGTCTACGGCACCTGCGCCGGCATGATCATGCTCGCCGACAAGATCCTCGACCCGCGCTCGGGCCAGGAGACCCTCGGCGGCATCGACATGATCGTCCGCCGCAACGCCTTCGGACGGCAGAACGAGTCCTTCGAGGCGGCCGTCGGCATCCAGGGCATCGAGGGCGCGCCGGTGGAGGGCGTCTTCATCCGTGCCCCCTGGGTGGAATCCGTCGGTGCCCAAACCGAGGTGCTCGCCGAGCACGACGGCCACATCGTCGCGGTCCGTCAGGGCACCGCGCTGGCCACGTCGTTCCACCCGGAACTGACCGGCGACCACCGCGTCCACGCCCTGTTCGTCGACATGGTGCGGGCGAACCGGACAGCCGAGTCCTTGTAGGATTCCTGCGTTCGTTGCTGAGATGGGTTACGCGAAGGAGACAGGCAGATGTCCGGCCACTCTAAATGGGCTACGACGAAGCACAAGAAGGCCGTGATCGATGCCAAGCGCGGCAAGCTCTTCGCGAAGCTGATCAAGAACATCGAGGTGGCTGCCCGGATGGGCGGCGTCGACATCGAGGGCAACCCCACTCTCTACGACGCCATCCAGAAGGCCAAGAAGCAGTCGGTCCCGAACAAGAACATCGACTCCGCGGTCAAGCGCGGCGGCGGCCTCGAGGCCGGCGGCGCCGACTACGAGACGATCATGTACGAGGGCTACGGACCCAACGGTGTCGCGGTGCTCGTCGAGTGCCTCACCGACAACCGCAACCGCGCCGCCTCCGAGGTCCGCGTCGCCATGACCCGCAACGGCGGCTCCATGGCCGACCCGGGTTCGGTGTCGTACCTGTTCAACCGCAAGGGCGTCGTGATCGTCCCCAAGAGCGAGCTGTCCGAGGACGACGTGCTGGCCGCCGTGCTCGACGCGGGCGCCGAGGAGGTCAACGACCTCGGCGAGAGCTTCGAGGTCCTCAGCGAGGCCACCGACCTGGTCGCGGTCCGCACCGCCCTGCAGGACGCCGGCATCGACTACGACTCCGCCGACGCCAACTTCGTCCCGACCATGCAGGTCGAGCTGGACGAGGAAGGCGCCAAGAAGATCTTCAAGCTGATCGACGCGCTGGAGGACAGCGACGACGTGCAGAACGTCTTCGCCAACTTCGACGTGAGCGACGAGGTCATGGAGAAGGTCGACGCGTAACTCCGGACTCCACCGAGCCAACGGGCCGACGGGACACACCCCGTCGGCCCGTCGCGTTGTCGGTGGCACCCGATAGCCTGCACAAACAGGTGAGCGAAAGGGAGGGGCGCGTGCGCGTACTGGGGGTGGACCCGGGACTGACCCGGTGCGGTGTCGGCGTGGTCGAGGGCGTCGCCGGACGGCCGCTCACGATGATCGGCGTCGGCGTCGTCCGCACGCCCGGCGACGCCGACCTCGGCCACCGTCTCGTCGCCGTCGAGCAGGGCATCGAGCAGTGGCTCGACGAGCACCGACCCGAGTTCGTCGCCGTCGAGCGCGTCTTCAGCCAGCACAACGTCCGCACGGTGATGGGCACGGCCCAGGCCAGCGCCGTCGCCATGCTCTGCGCCGCCCGCCGCGGAATCCCGGTCGCGCTGCACACCCCGAGTGAGGTGAAGGCCGCCGTCACCGGCAGCGGCCGGGCCGACAAGGCGCAGGTGGGCGCCATGGTGACCCGCCTGCTCCGGCTCAGCGCACCGCCCAGGCCCGCCGACGCGGCCGACGCCCTCGCCCTCGCCATCTGCCACATCTGGCGCGCCCCCGCGCAGAACCGACTCCAGCAGGCCGTCGCCCTGCACACCGCCAAAGCACCGAAAGGCCGGACGGCATGATCGCCTTCGTC
>NZ_JBEXSH010000819.1:0-4109 GCF_040613555.1 Streptomyces sp. NPDC006265 | reverse complement strand
GCCCTTTGCTCCGTGCCGGCAGCGTCCAGGAGCTGCTCCAACACGGTGGGGTGCGGGGCGCGGTGGCGACTGTGGCGACGCCTACGGCCGCGCCTCCCGCTCCGGCCGCCCCGGCATGCCCGACCTCGGCGGAGCCACCGCCGCCTCGGCACGCGGCTCCGCCGCTGTCGCCGCCGCCCGCAGCGCGCTCGGCAAGCCCTACGTCTGGGGCGCCAACGGGCCCACCGGCTTCGACTGTTCGGGCCTGATGCAGTGGTCGTACGCGCAGGCCGGGGTCGCCCTGCCGCGCACCTCGCAGGCCCAGCGGTACGCCGGCCGGCAGGTCCCGCTGTCCGAGGCGCGCCCCGGTGACCTGGTCGTCTACCGGGGCGACGCCAGCCATGTCGGGATGTACATGGGCAACGGCCAGGTCATCCACGCGCCCTACCCCGGCGCGCCCGTGCGCTACGACCCCGTCGGGATGATGCCCGTCTCGTCGGTCACCAGGGTCTGACCGGCACGGCCCGGCGCCCGTACGATCGAGAACGTGGCTGGTCGAAGGTCGGGGTCCGCGCTGGTGGCGCTCATCGTGCTGCTCGTCGCCCTGACCGGGTGCGGCGGGCGGACAGCGCCCGACAGCGCCACGGCCGACGTGCAGCGGCTCCTGGACCGGCGGGCCGCAGCGGTCCTCGACCGCGACGCGCGGGCCTACGAACGGACGGGCGAGGGGACGGATTTCGCCAAGCTGCGCGCGGTGCCCGTGGCCGCCTGGTCGTACCGGGTGACCGCGGTGCGCCGCACCGGCGACACGGCCACCGCCGACGCCGAACTGCGCTACCGCGTCGCCGGGTACGACGAGGCGCCGGTGACCACCGGACGCACCCTGCGGCTGAACCGCGACGCGGACGGGCGGTGGTCCGTCGTCACCGACCGGCCCGCGAAGAAGTCCGCGCAGCAGCTGTGGGACCAGGGGGCGGTGCACCTCGTGCGGGGCCGGCACAGTCTCGTGCTCGGCGTCGGTCGGTCCTGGCAGTCGCTGCGGGACTTCGCGGACCTGGCCGACCGCGCTGTGCCGGCCGTGTCGGACGCGTGGGGCACGGACTGGAGCCGGCGGGTCGTCCTGGTCGTGCCGAAGTCACTGGAGGGGATGGCGGGCCTGCTCGGCTCGCCCGCCTCGTCCTACCGCGGGATCGCGGCGGTCACCACCGGCGAGACGGGCGCCCGGACCCGGGCGCCGGCGGACCGGATCATCGTCAACCCGGACGCGTTCGCGCTCCTCGGAGGCCTCGGCGAACAGGTCGTCGTCACCCACGAGACCACCCACGTCGCCACCCGCGCCCGCACCACGGCCGCCACGCCCCTGTGGCTCTCCGAGGGGTACGCCGACTGGGTCGGCTACCGCGCCGTCGGCCGCGCCCCCGTCGAGGCCGCGCCCGAACTGTCCCGGGCGGTCGCCGAGGACCGGGTCCCCACCGCTCTCCCGGACGACGAGGACTTCGGCTTCACCGGCGACGCGAGCCGCCTGGCCCGCTCCTACGAGAGCGGCTGGACTGCGTGCCGGATGATCTCCGACCGCTGGGGAGAGGCCCGGCTCGGCGCGTTCTACCGGGCCGTCGGGGAGCACCGGGAGCGGGCCGGGGCGGTGGAGGAGGCGATGCGGGAGGTACTGGGGACGGCGCCGGACGCCTTTACGGCGCAGTGGCGGGCCTACCTGCGGGAGCAGCTGGGCTGACCGGGCCCGGGCCGCCCGGGGTGGGCCCGGCGCCGGCGCCTCAGGAGGAGACCGGGGTCTCGCCCGCCCGGGCCGGCTGAGAAGGCACGGGAGCGGACGCGGCGACGGACGGTACGGTCGCCCGCCACAGGGCGCGGGCCGCGATCAGCGCGGCGACCACCAGCAGGCCGTTGCGCAGGAACAGCAGGGTGAGGCCGAGGCCGTCACTGGCCACCACGTTGGCGAAGTAGAACGGGAACTCCAGCACCGTCACGAAGCACGCCACCAGCACCAGCGCGACCGGCAGCCGCATCCGGCTGCCGGGGAAGTACAGGCACACCGCCGCCAGCCCGACCAGCCACACCATGTACTGCGGGCTGATCACCCGGCTGGTGGTCGTGAACATCAGCACGGCGACGAAGGCCGCGTCGGCGAGCGTGTGCTCCTCGAAGTGCCGGGCCAGCAGCCGCCACAGCACCAGCCAGCCGAAGGCCGCCCCGGTCAGGAACAGCGCGCCGGTGCTCACCTCGCTCACGTACGGGCCGAGGAACTCGATCGAGCCGTAGTTCAGCCTCACCTCGCCCCGCCAGCCGAAGTGCCGGGCGACGTGGAAGACCAGCGCGCCCAGCGACTCCACCTCGGTGCCCCGGTCGCGCTGGAAGGTCAGGAACGCGAACGCGCCCGGCATGGCCAGCGCGAACGCCCCCGTCACCACGATGCCGGTCACCAGTGCCGACACCCAGGCGCTGCGCCGGCGGGCGGCGAGGAGCAGCATCGCGGGCCACACCTTCAGCAGCGCGCCGAAGGCGGCCAGGGCCCCCATCGCCTTGGGATGCCGGGCGCCCGCGAGCAGTGCGGCCATCGCCACGGCCGTGACCATCACGTCGTAGCGGGCGTACACCGTCGGGCCGAGCAGCGGCACGCCGAACACCCACACCCAGGCGCCGCGCAGCGAACGGCCCGGGCGGCGGCCCGCGTACGTCATCAGGGCCAGCACGGCCAGGTCGGTGACGCAGACCAGGACGTAGAACGCGGTCGCGTAGTCCAGGAAGGGCAGCAGGCCGGGGGAGAGGATCGCCAGCGCGGCGGCGGGCGGGTACTGCCAGGTGACGTCGCCCAGCGGGAACGATCCGGTGCTCAGGACGTCGAACCAGCCCTGGTAGATCACCTGCACGTCGCTCGTCACGTCCGGGCCCGGGAAGACGTACACCTTCAGGACGAACAGCAGCAGCACCAGCCTCGTGAGACACCAGACCACCGGCAGCCATGCCAGGGACCGCCCCGTGCCCGTCGTCTTCACGTCGTGATCCCTGCCCGTTCGCCTGCCGTGTCGAGGGGGCCATGATGGTCCCGTCAGCTGTGAGCGTGCCATACGTGCTGCCGCACAGGGCGACGAGGGCGGTTCGGTAGGGTCGGCGGCGTGCGCAAGACCCTGATCGTGACGAACGACTTCCCGCCCCGGCCCGGCGGCATCCAGGCCTTCCTGCACAACATGGCGCTGCGGCTGGACCCGCAGCAGCTGGTCGTCTACGCCTCGACCTGGAAGCGGACCCGGGAGGGCGTCGAGGCCACCCGCGCCTTCGACGCCGAGCAGCCCTTCACCGTCGTACGGGACCGCACGACCATGCTGGTGCCGACCCCGGCCGCCACCCGGCGGGCCGTCGGTCTGCTGCGGGAGCACGGCTGCGCATCGGTGTGGTTCGGGGCGGCGGCCCCGCTCGGCCTGATGGCCCCGGCGCTGCGCGGCGCGGGCGCCGAGCGGCTGGTCGCCACCACGCACGGCCACGAGGCCGGCTGGGCCCAGCTGCCCGCAGCCCGGCAGCTGCTGCGCCGGATCGGCGACGGCACGGACACGATCACCTACCTCGGCGAGTACACCCGCTCGCGCATCGCCCCCGCCCTGACGCCCGAGGCCGGCGCCCGGATGGCGCAGCTGCCGCCCGGCGTCGACGAGAAGACCTTCCACCCCGGCTCGGGCGGCGACGAGGTGCGGGCACGGCTGGGCCTGACGGACCGACCCGTCGTCGTCTGCGTCTCCCGGCTGGTGCGGCGCAAGGGGCAGGACACCCTGATCCGGGCGCTGCCCCGCATCCTCGCCGCCGAGCCGGACACCGTCCTGCTGATCGTCGGCGGAGGCCCCTACGAGAGCGATCTGCGGCGGCTCGCGCGCGAGAGGGGGGTCTCCTCCTCCGTGCGCTTCACCGGCGCCGTGCCCTGGTCGGAGCTGCCCGCGCATTACGGCGCCGGCGACGTCTTCGCGATGCCCTGCCGCACCCGCCGCGGCGGCCTGGACGTCGAGGGCCTCGGCATCGTCTACCTGGAGGCCTCCGCGACGGGCCTGCCGGTCGTGGCCGGCGACTCGGGCGGCGCCCCGGACGCGGTCCTCGACGGCGAGACGGGCTGGGTGGTGAAGGGCGGT
>NZ_JBEXSH010000818.1:0-4113 GCF_040613555.1 Streptomyces sp. NPDC006265 | reverse complement strand
AGAAGGGCGGCCGGGACTGACAGCGGCGCGGTCCCGCCCGGCGACCGCCGGGCGGGGCCGGCCTGCCCTCGCCCGTCCACCTTGATCGCCTTCATGGTGAGCTGGGACTCGAGGCGCAGCACGGCGGGCCGGCCGCTGAGCCTGCCCATCAGGGAGGTTTCGTAGGCGGCGCGGCCCGGCCACCGCGGCCCGCGGAACTGCTTCTCGCCGCCTTCGCCCTGTTCACCGCCGGGTTGCCGGTGCGGCGGCTCGCCGATGCGAGAAGCCCGCTCAGGTCTGTACGCCGTGGTCCCGGCCCTCGTCACCGCCGCCGTCACCCGGCCGCTGCACGCCCCGCTCTTCGCTGCCCTCGCCCCGCTGCGGGTCGGCGCCGCCGTGCGCTACCTCAGTACGCGCATGCCTCGCCGGTGTGGGGTCATCCTGGTCGTCCACTGTCTGCGCGACCCTCCTGTCGCCCAGCCGCGGGTGGCGGCCCGGCCGGCCGCCCTGGCCGGCGCTGTCGCCCTGCACCTGTGGCGTCGCAACGCGCTGCTGAGCATCCTCGCCGGCATGGCCGCCCATGCGGCCCTGGCCAGCACCCCCTTCGGGACCCGACTCGGGATCCGGCCGTTGCCGGCGACCGGCCGTACCTGTCGCTCAGCCCTGCTTGGGTGCCGTCGGGGCGGTGCGGCGCAGGGTGAAGGAGTGGCCGGCCGGGTCGGCGTAGCCGCGCTCCTCCAGGGGGCCTGAGGGCTCCTTGGCCTCCAGGGGGCGGCCGCCGAGGCTGATGACGCGGCGTTCGACCGCGTCGAGGTCGTCGACCACGAACTCCAGGTGGGTCTGGAGGGAGTTCTCGGGACGCGGCCAGCTGGGCGGGGTCGCGTTGACGTCCCGGCGCAGTGCGATCCGGAAACCGTCGGCGCTCTTGATCTCCACCCGGTTGGCGGTGGCGTCCGACTCCTGCCCCTCCAGCAGTTCCTTGTAGAACACGGCGAGCTTCTCGGGCTCGACGCAGTCGAGCACGAGGACCCCCGCTTTCACCAGTGCCATGTCTCCTCCAGGATTCCGGTCGCGGGGCGGTCGTGCCCCGCGGACCCGTACCTTGCGGATATCCCGGAGCGACGGATTCAGTCTGTCTTCAACCACCGTCCGTCGCACATGAGTTCGCGGCCATCGAGCTCGTCGGCCTCCCGCCAGGCCTGCACCCGCTGCGGCACGACACGGAAGTAGAGGTACGGCGTGGCGAGCCGACGGGGGTCGAACCCGGTCTTGGCGGCGAAGAGTTCGGCGTCCTGCTCGGTCAGCTCGCCGGGCTGGACCGTCTCGACGGTGCCCTCGACGAGGACGACGTCACGGGTCGGCCCGATGCCCACCCGGGCCCGGCCACAGGCGGCGAGGTTCCGTCCGGTGGGGCTGGACGCGAGCGTGGCGAACAGCAGGTACGAGCCGTTCCAGAGGAAGGACAGCGGGACGAGGTAGGGCGTCCCCGACGCGCCGTCGGCCGTGGCGACCCAGGCGTCCACGTCGTGGTCGAGGCGGTGCAGGGTGTCCCTCTTGCGCTGCTCGGCGCTGCGTACGGGTGCGGACGTCATCGTCGGTGAACCTCCTGGTCGGTCGTCGAACGGACGTTGACCAGTGTGGCGTTCCGCGGCTCCGGAGGCTCGATGGACGAGCCGATACCGGGTGAGGGGCGAGGGAGTATACGCAGCTCATGCGCTTCGAGCAGTAACGGAGATCACGGCAGGGTCACGGAATGGCTTGTTCACGTCATGGGCAGCCTCGTACCGCTTCTCGGTTCAACTTTCGGACTGCGAAGCCCAGTTCGAGTGTGCGGGCGGCCACGGCGCCGTCCGCCAGCAGGGGTGGGGGGACTCTGCGTTCCGTCTCCCGAAAGGAAACGCATGCTTCAGGACGTCCGGTTCGACCTGCCCTTCGCCACCCCGGTCGGCTACCCACACGCCTCGGATCAACACAGCTGAGGCGGCGACGCAGGCGCTCGCCTTGCGGCAGGAGTGCCGTCATCGCAGCAGTCGTGCCCCTCACGGTCGTTCGTAGCAGGAGTCAAAGCCGGTCGCGCAAGTCCGGCTGTCCGGCGAGGCCGTCGCGGAAAGTACAGAAGATTCCCGGACACGGCCGGTCAACGACCACGGTCGATCGATCCCGTTGCCAGGACCACAGCTCATTGGGAGACCGGTGTGAAATCTCGAGTCGCAGGTGCTGTTCCGAAGGCGTCCGCCGACAGCTCGCTCCCGGCGCAGCCAAGCGCCCAGCTCCACCCCACAGAGGCGGGGAACACCCTGGCCCGCCTCTTGGTGAAACACATCAAGGGGAGCACGGAGCAGTACCGAGGGTCCCAGAACGCCGCTCAGCAGCGGCTGAACGCATTCGGCTCCCCCCACTCCAGCACCACGCTGCAGGTGGAGGGAGCCCTCCATCTGGCGCGGCCCGCGTTTCTCCCGCCCGACGAGGAGGGCTACGCCAGGTTGAGGCATCTCGACACCAGCCTGCGCTTGATCGAAGCAGCCTTCCCCCAAGTCAGCACCGACGTTGAGCTCTGCAGACTGACCTGCACGATGCTGGAAGGGGCCTGGAGGAGCCGGGCACTCACCCCGCCGCGCGAGGAGGAGCAGACAAGCTTCTGCGCCTGCCCTCTGTGCCGTCGGCTGCCCACGCCCCCCGCACGCACGCTCGACGACTACCGTTGGCGGCAGAGCGCCGGTCGTCCCCTCACCGTCAAGACCTGGCCATACCGCCGGGAACTCGACAGCATCCTGACCGGTGGATGGTCCTGGACCCGGCAGATGAACGACCTCGAACGAGATCTCGGCCACCGCCACCGCTTCGAGGACGACATCCTCGTCTTCCACGAATACAAGCGTGTGATCGACACCATCGACACAACGCGCCTCACCCAACACGTCGAAGGCCGCCTGGCCGAGAATTTCAGCACCAACAGCGCACGGGCCCTGGTCTCCGGACTCTTCGCAGCCCACAAGCGATCCGTCGACGAGTACTGGCTCCAACAGCACGACGCGGGCGGCGTCACGCTCCCCCAGACCAGCCCCCTCAACCAGAGCACCTACTCAGCGCTGCAGATGCTGGACTGTCTGTTCTGGCACGTCGCCCCCGACACCGAACTCTGGCAGGAAGAGAACCTCGCCTCCCTGCTGCTGTGCCGCGTCATCGACGACATGGCCGATGTACGGGCCGACGCCCTCACCGGCGAGATCAGCAACTTCTGGCTCGCCGACATGCCCACCCACACCAAGGCGCTCTACGCTGCCTGCGCGATAGCCCTCGTCAAGTACGGCTGCATGCCCGAGGCCCACAGCCCGATGTGGAACACCTGGCTGATGACCACCACCATCGTCTGGATGGGGCTCACGGGCCGCCACGCCCTGTGGTTCGACGGCATCACCCAGGGCCTCCCCCCGGCCGAGGAGTGCCCGCTGTGCGACCTGCAGCCCAACCCGTGCACCGGCATCCTCACCCACGGCACCACCCTCACCATCGCCCCGCGGCCCACCGCACCGGCACTGAGCACCCGGACCGCCGAGCTGTCCGCACGGTGTCGAGCCCAATACCCCCGGTCATGGCCCCTCTTCGACGCCGAGCTCCATGCCTTCGAAGCACTGCACGGCCCCTGGTACGGCAACACGGACAGCACATGGGAGATCTTGCGCCGCACCTACATCGCCGCCGTGGAGGCATCCAGCGCCGCACCATCGCCGGACCGCGCCCGTCATGTCCAACAGGACGCCGGCGTGGTCGGATCCGAGAATTTCCACACCCTGCACGACCCTCAGACCGGGAGGGAAGACACCGCACTGCTCGCCTACATGTTCGGCTGTGCCCACCCGCATTTCCTCTGGAACGCCACCGGATACCGTCCCACGGGCGTCGCAGGCGACTGGCTCGACGGCTGACGCCTCAATCCTGAGCTGACGACCTGCCGTGCGGGTGAGGCACCGCCTGCACCCACGCACGGCGTTGCCCGGCCGGAAGCCGGCCGGGCAACAGTCTGCCGACGTGGCCCAGTACCGCGGCACTAGTGCCGCAACAGGCAACGTTCGCCCCGTCACGACGCCCGGCACGCTCCCCCAAGCTCTCGACTCCGCTCGAGCAGGGGGTACC
>NZ_JBEXSH010000817.1:0-4115 GCF_040613555.1 Streptomyces sp. NPDC006265 | reverse complement strand
GGTCGACCAGGCGCCGAACTCCGTCGGCATCTCCCGCCACTGCCCGCCCGTTTTGAACCGCCAGATCACGCCCTCGAACTGCTGCCGCAGCCGCTTGGGGTACGGGCCGTACTCGCCGATCGGCAGGTACGGCTCGATGAACTCCCATTCCATATCCGTCAGTTGAACGCGAGTCACCCAAGAAGGTCTACCTGACCAGACCCCGCCGTGCAGGCAAAACTTGAAGATTGATCACGACCCAATACGCTCCCTAGCACCCGGCACTGAGCCGTCCTGAGCCCACCCCACCCGGGCCGTCTGCACGCCTGGATGCTGGAAGGCCTGGCCCGGGCCTTCGAGCTGCGCGTGACCAACGTGACGCTGGACGACATGCGGGACATGGCCAGCCGGCGGATGCGGTTCATCGCCAACGAGCCCGACCGGCGTGACATCGCCGAGTACCGCGACAAGACCGAGCAGATCCGCCACGACGACGACGCGGCCGGCCAGGAGGACGTCGTCTTCGTCGAGGTGCCGGCGACCGACCCGTCCGAGTTCGAGGCGGGCCTGACCGTGCGCGGTGAGGTGCTGCACGGCCGCTACCGCGTCCTGACCCTGGAGTCGTCCTCGATCCCCAACGCCCTGGCCGCGCGCCTGCTGCACGTCCGAGACTCGACGGGCCGCACCCCGCACATCTACTTCGAGTGGACCGAGGGCAGGCCCTTCGCCAACTTCCCGCGCTTCTTCCTGTTCGGCCAGGGCGAGGTCGCCCCGGTGACCCGCGAGGTCCTGCGTGAGGCGGAGCCGGACCGCAAGGGGCGGCCCAGGGTGCACATGGGCCGAGTCAGGCCGTCGCACCCTTCCTGCCGAAGCCCCGTTGCGGCGGGCGCACCACGATCTGCCCGTAGTGGATCTCGCCCGTGACCCGTATCCGCAGACGGACGGGGGCGTCGACCGGCCGACGGGCCTTGGTCTCGGAGTAGTTCATCCCCAGGCCGCCGGTGTCGACCACGACACCCGGCCGGGTCAGGAGCTTCAGGGCGCCTGCCCGAAGGTCCAGGTCGATGTCCAGGGTGTCGTGGGTGATCACCGCGTCGGTGAAGTCGAGCGTCACCTCACCCCACGCCGAACGGATCTCCAGCCGCCGCGGCACGACCCAGCCGTCGCCCCGCCGTGTCGAGGCCCCCTCCTGCCGGATCCGCAGGGCGTCCCCGGCCTCACCGGAAGCCGGACCGGCCACCGCGGGCAGATCCGCCGTCAGCACGGCGAGCTCACCCACCGTACGGGCACACAGCGCCGTCTCCAGTCGCTCCTCCAGCTCCTCCAGGGTGAGCCGTCCGTCACCCGCGGCGACGCGCAGCACGTCCACGGCCCGGTCCCGGTCCGCGTGCGACGCCCTCACCTCGGGCGATCCACCGGTCCGCGCGATCTCGGCCGCCATCACTCCGCCCCCGGCCCCCCGGGCACGCCGCCCGGCCCGCCCACTCGACCACTAGCGTTACATCGCGTCATATCCAATGGCCAACCCCGCATCCACCGCCTCCTCCCTCCGCCCCTATCGTGATCGGCATGCAGTCCTACACGATCGGCCAGGCAGCACGGCTGCTCGGCGTGAGCCCGGACACCGCCCGCCGCTGGGCGGACGCGGGCCGCATCACGACCCACCGCGACGAGGCCGGGCGACGGCTCGTCGACGGGCGGGACCTCGCCGCCTTCTCGGTCGAACTCGCCCGGTCCGGCGCCGCCGAGGAGGACACCCCGTACACCTCGGCCCGCAACGCCTTCCCCGGCATCGTCACCGCGATCAAACTCGGCGACGTCGCCGCACAGGTCGAGATCCAGGCCGGCCCGCACCGGCTCGTCTCCCTGCTCACCCGCGAGGCGGTGGAGGAACTCGGCCTGGAGGTCGGCATGGAGGCGACGGCCCGCGTGAAGTCGACGAACGTACATATCGACCGCGTCTGAGGCCGGGAGGGCGTTTGGCGGAGGAGACGCAGACACGCGCATACCAGGCCCAACACCCCCACCGGGCTACCGTGCACCCATGAGCCTGAGCATCCGCAACCAGCTCCCCGGCACCGTCACCGCCGTCACCCCGGGCGAGGCCATGGCGACGGTCAGGGTCCGCCTCACCGGCGGCCAGGACCTCACCGCGGCGATCACCCGCGAAGCCGCGGAAGACCTCCGCCTCACCCCGGGCACCGCCGTGCGCGCCCTGATGAAGTCGACGGAGGTCTCCCTGGCCACCGCACCCGTCGAGGGCCTGTCGATCCGCAACCAGCTCCCCGGTACGGTCACGGACCTCGCCGCCGGCGACGCGATGGCATCCGTCCGCGTCACGGTGGAGGGTGGTGAACTGACCGCCGCGATCACCCGGGAGGCCGCGGAGGACCTGGCCCTGTCGCCCGGGATCCCCGTCGTCGCACTGATCAAGGCGACCGAGGTGTCACTCGCCACCGCCTGACCGGCCGGTGAACGGCGGGAGGGGCCCCGCACCGCGGAGCCCCTCCCTGTGACCGGTCGGCCGGTCAGTCCTCGTATGCGTCCAGCGGCGGGCAGGAGCAGACGAGGTTGCGGTCGCCGAAGGCCTGGTCGATGCGGCGCACCGGCGGCCAGTACTTGTCGGCGGTCGACACCCCGGCCGGGAAGACGGCCTCCTCACGGCTGTAGGAGTGCTCCCACGCCCCGGCGAGCGCGCCGGCGGTGTGCGGGGCGCCGCGCAGCGGGTTGTCCTCCGCGGGCCACTCGCCGGAGCCGACCTTCTCGATCTCGGCGCGGATGGCGATCATCGCCTCGCAGAAGCGGTCCAGCTCGGCCAGGTCCTCCGACTCGGTCGGCTCGATCATCAGCGTCCCGGCCACCGGGAACGACATGGTCGGCGCGTGGAAGCCGTAGTCGATCAGCCGCTTGGCGACGTCGTCGACGCTCACGCCGGTCGCCTTGGTCAGGGGCCGCAGGTCGATGATGCACTCGTGCGCGACGAGCCCACCGGGGCCGGTGTAGAGCACCGGGTAGTGCGGCTCCAGGCGCTTGGCGATGTAGTTGGCGCTGAGCACGGCCACCTGCGTGGCCCGCTTCATCCCCTCGCCGCCCATGAGCCGGACGTACGCCCACGAGATGGGCAGGATGCCCGCGGAGCCCCACGGCGCCGCGGAGACGGGCCCGACCCCCGTCTCCGGGCCGGCCTCGGGCTGCAGCGGGTGGTTCGGCAGGTAGGGCGCGAGGTGCTCGCGCACCGCGACCGGGCCGACGCCGGGACCGCCGCCGCCGTGCGGGATGCAGAAGGTCTTGTGCAGGTTCAGATGCGAGACGTCGCCGCCGAAATGCCCCGGCTTGGCCAGCCCGACGAGCGCGTTGAGGTTGGCCCCGTCGACGTAGACCTGCCCGCCGGCCTCGTGGACCTGCGCGCAGATGTCGGCGACGTGCTCCTCGAACACACCATGCGTGGACGGGTACGTGATCATCAGCACGGCCAGCTGGTCACGGTACTGCTCGATCTTGGCCCGCAGGTCCTCGACGTCGATCTCGCCGTCCTCGGCGGTCTTCACGACGACGACCTTCATGCCGGCCATCACCGCGCTGGCGGCGTTGGTGCCGTGCGCGGATGACGGGATCAGGCAGACGGTGCGCTGTGCGTCCCCGTTGGCCCGGTGGTAGCCGCGGACGGCGAGCAGACCGGCCAGCTCGCCCTGCGACCCGGCGTTCGGCTGGAGGGAGACCTTGTCGTAGCCGGTGACCTCGGCGAGCCGGTCCTCCAGCTCGTGGATGAGGGTGAGGTAGCCCCCGGCCTGCTCGGCGGGCGCGAAGGGATGCAGCTGCCCGAACTCGGGCCAGGTGACCGGCTCCATCTCGGTGGTCGCATTGAGCTTCATGGTGCAGGAGCCCAGCGGGATCATGCCCCGGTCGAGCGCGTAGTCCCGGTCGGCCAGCCTGCGCAGGTAGCGCAACATGGCGGTCTCGGAGCGGTGCTGGTGGAAGACGGGGTGCGTCAGGTAGTCGTCGGTGCGCAGCAGGGCGGCCGGAAGCCCGTCCTCGGTGGCCGCGTCCAGCGCCTCGACGACGCCCTCGACGCCGAAGGCCGCCCACACGGCACGCAACTGGGCGCGCGTCGTGGTCTCGTCGCAGGCGATCGAGAC
>NZ_JBEXSH010000816.1:0-4127 GCF_040613555.1 Streptomyces sp. NPDC006265 | reverse complement strand
CCTGAACACCTACACCGGCTCCCAGGACGCGGTCACCGACGACGTCATCGACGCCGACCCGGTCGCCACCGCCCTCACCCGCTGGTCCGCCACCGGCAGCACCGAGTGGCGGGCCACCACCGGCCAGATCGACGAGGTTCTGCGGCCGCCCGGGCCCATCCCGGACACTTGGCCCAAGACCACCGCCCTGCTCTCTGCTCGCCTCACCTCCCTCGCCCCGGCGCTGCGACAACGCGGCATCGACATCCGCAAGTTGCCCCGCACCAGCGCCACCCGAGGCTTCCTCATCACCCTTCGTCCGGACTCCGGACCGCCGGCCTGACCTCAGGCTCCCGCCCGGCCGCGAACCAGCCACCAATCCCGTCACCGAACCCGCCGCCATCCGAGACGCGCGGGCCTTCAGCACGTCCCTGACACCCCCGGGAGACCGGCCCGTACAGACCGAAGGCACCCCCCGGGCTGTCAGCCGCCTACCCCGACGGCCGCGAGCCGGGTCGGGCCCGCGTCGACGGCCGACGAAGCGCCGGGGACGGCCTCCACCGCGAGGAGATTGACCTGTGACAGGTGATCTTGACCGATTGACAGGCGAGTTTGACCGGTCGTGTGGCCGTGCTGCATGCCTCGTTAGGCTCGGCTTCCATGACTGGTAGGGACGTCGCGCACAAGCGCCGCTTTCTCGTTCTGCACGACTACGGCATGGGTGGCTCGTGGTGGTGGGTCCGTGCGCGGTCGGCGCGGGAGGTACTCGAAGGGCTCGCCTGGGTCGAGGTGGTCACCGACCCGGAGACCGTGGCCCGGTTCGAGGCGGAGGAGCTGGAGGAGGCCGACATCGACGCGTCCCGGATGCCCGCGGGCCTGGACGAGCTGCGCGCCGAGCGAGACGCGCAGCGCGGGCGGGCGGGCTTCGGCGCACTCGCGGACAGGGGCGTCGTATACCTACGGCGGCGCTGGGACGAGGAGGACGAGGAACCGGTCGACTACCTGATGGAGGTGGGCTCCGACGGGCGCCGCCTCCGCCAGGTGGAAGTGCCAGAAGGCGGGACCGCCCTGCGCAGCGGCCCTGACGATTGGCCGTTCAATCCACCCGTGGTGGACCTCTTCGACCCGGCACTGGTTGATCAGGAGATCAGCCAGGACGCCTTCGAAGGGCAGTGGGCACGAGCCCGTCCCGCAGACCCCGGCCAGTAGCCCACCGACCGGTCAAACTCGCTTGTCAATCGGTCAAGGTCGCCTGTCAAAGGACAGAGATGACGCCGTACTGACGCTGCCCATGACGCACCCGGCACCCCGCCCGGACCTGCTACGACCTGCAACGTTTCCCTCCGACCAGCAACCCCATGACGCAATGACGCTCTCCCGCACGATCTCTCTGAACGAAAGAGGGGGGGAAGGAGGGAGAGACATGGCGCGCCAGAGCGTCATCAGCGTCCGCCGACCGGCCCCCAGATGGTAGAAGCACAGGTCAACACCACCGTGGGAGAGAACGGTGCAGCGTCATCCGACTGCGTCACCGATGCAGTGCGCGTGTCCGGACAATGGACCTTGACCGTTTGCCGCTGAACTTGACCGATGGCCTGCGCGTGCAGAGTCGGCTGAGCGTCCGGTGCACGAACGAGGCCAGGATGAAGCCATGGAGAACGAAGTGCCATTGCCCGGCGGACGTATCACCCTCGGCGTGGTCAGGGTCGGGCGCACCGTCCGGCGGCCAGCCACCGCATCGTCATCGTTCGTCGCCGAGCTGCTCGGTGACCTCCAGCGAGAGGGCTTCACCGGCGCTCCGCGCCACCTCGGGTTCGACACAGCCGGCCGCGAAATCCTCAGCTACCTCCCCGGCTGGGTGCCCGCCCGATTCCAGCGCTGGACCGACCCCCAGGTGGCCGCGGCCGGCACCCTGCTCCGCTCCTTCCACGACGCCACCCGCAGCAGTCGCTTGACCGGACGGCATCCCGTGGTCTGCCACCACGACCCGGGGCCGAACAACACGGTCTTCACCGACGACATCCCGACCGCTTTCATCGACTTCGACACCGCCGCCCCCGGCGATCCCGTCGAAGACCTCGGCTACATGGCGTGGACCTGGTGCATCTCCTCCAAACCCACCGCTCCGCCCGCCACCGTCCAGGCGGCGCAGGTGCGCGTCCTCGCTGACGCGTACGGGCTCGACGCCACCTCCCGCTCCCGCGTCGTCGATGCCGCGCTCGAACGCCAGGCCCGCAACGCCCGGTGGTGGCAAAGTCACCTCGCGGGCCCGTTCCCGCGCGTCGCCGACGACTCCACGATCACCGGGCGCATCCGGTGGTCCGAGCAAGAGCACGCCTACACAGCGGCCAACCGCAGGACCTTCGACACAGCCCTGGGCTGACAAAGGCTGAACGCTAAGCACCCACTTCAGACGGATCCGCCCCAGGACGCACCTTGCAGTCCTAGCGTGGGGAGGCATGACGGTACTGATTGTCGGCGGCAGCGGGTTCCTGGGCGTTGAGCTGGCCCGCCAGGGCCATGCAGCAGGCGTGGAGACGGCCGCCACCTTCCACTCGCACCCCGGCAAGGGCGCCGACGCGTGGCACCGCCTCGACCTGCGCAACTTGGCGAACCTCCAGGAGGTCCTGGATGCCGTCAGCCCAAGCGCGGTCATCAACGCGAGCAGCGGCGGAGCCGAGTGGGCGGTCACGGCCGAGGGCGGGATGCGCCTGGCCCACGTCGCCGCGCAACGGGGCATCAAGTTGGTCCACGTGTCGAGCGACGCCGTGTTCTCCGGCCGCGACGACCTGTACGACGAGACGTGTCTACCCGACCCAGTAACACCGTATGGGGCCGCGAAGGCTGCGGCCGAAACGGCCGTGCGGCTCCTGAGCACGGGCGCCGTCGTCGCACGGACCTCCCTGATCATCGGCGATGGCCGGTCCGAGCACGAACGCCTGGTGCACGCCCTGGCCGCCGGCACACGGGGCGGGGCACTATTCACGGACGATGTCCGATGCCCAGTCCACGTCCGCGACCTGGCCGCCGCACTGTGGGAGCTCACCCTGTCCGACGCGGCTGGCGTCTTTCACCTCACCGGCCCGGACGCCGTCACCCGCCACGAACTCGGCACCCTCATCGCGCAGCGGGACGGCCTTGACCCATCGCTGCTGCCGACCGGCCGCCGCGCCGACAGCGGCCTCCCTGGCGGACTTTGTGTACACCTCGACAGCCGCGCCACCCAGAAGAGCCTCGCCACCCGCCTTCGCGGAGCCCGGGAGTTCCTGCGGCGTCAAAACCCTGACCGCTGACTCCGACCGCGCAGGGCCAGTGGGCCGGAGCTGAGCGTGATGGACGGTCGCTCCCTCCGGGCTGACCGGGGCATTGGGTTCGGCCTTCGGCCATCCGACGTGGGTTAGGACCTCGCACCTCGCCCACGGCACTTCTCAGGCGAGAACGCCGCTGCGCTCGGCAAGGCCGCGGAGCTCGGTCGATGTGGGCCCGGAGACCAGCAGGCTGGCGATCAGCGACTTCGTCGCTGGGCGGGCGTGGGTCTCCTCGGGAGCGCATCGTTCCGCCGCCAGGAGGGTTCGGACGCAGTCGCTGCGGCGGCCGAGGCGGTCGTAGGTGACGGCGATGTCGCCGAGGGCGCGAGAACGACGTTCGACGCTGGGCAGCGCCTTCAGCGAGACCATGCGGGCAGCATCAAGCGCGGCAAGAGGATCACCCGCATGGTTTTCGGCGCTGATTCGGTGGAGCTGCACCGTGAGGGGGCTGAAGCCCCCGCCGTGGTCGCGAAGCATGGTGCGGCCGCCGAGTTCCGTGGCGATCGCGGCGGCCTCGTCCGTGAGCTCTCGCATCCCGTCCCGGTCGCCCCGCCTGGCAAGGGTGTAGGACGCACTCTGGACGAGGAGCCCTCGTAGGGCCGTTCCCGCGCGTCCGGCGCTGCGCAGGTCCGGGTGGTCGGCGGCGGTCAGGGCGATCGACAGGGCTTCCTGATGCCATCCAGCTTTTCGAGCGAGCACGGCCAATTGCCGGGCGGACTCGGCAACGGCGAGGGGTGCGCCGCCTGCTTCGGCGAGTTGGCCGACGCCACCCTGGACGACGCATTCCTGGACCTGACGGAGGCCTCCGCATGAGCACCGCCCTCATCAACCCCGCTGTGC
>NZ_JBEXSH010000815.1:0-4131 GCF_040613555.1 Streptomyces sp. NPDC006265 | reverse complement strand
CGACGTACTCGCCGAGGGCCAGGCCGGAGAGGGCCAGGAGAGCTCCGGCCGCTGGGCGGCAAGGTCAGGGACGCGGTGCCGTTTGCCGCGTACCTCTTCTACAAGTGGGCCGAGCACCCCGCGCTCGACGGCCGTGCCGCGATCGGCGACGACTGGGGCGCGGCTCTCGACCCGGCCCGGATCGTCGAGCAGGCCCGGCTGATGCAGGAGCGGTACGGCTTCCGGTCGTTCAAGCTCAAGGGCGGTGTCTTCCCGCCCGACGAGGAGATCGCCGCTATGCGGGCGCTGGCGGAGGCCTTCCCCGGGCAGCCGCTGCGGCTGGACCCGAACGTGGCCTGGACGGTGGAGACATCGAAGTACGTCGCGCGTGAACTCGGCGGTGTCCTGGAGTACTTGGAGGACCCCACCAGGAGCATCGAGGACATGGCGCAGGTGGCGAAGGAATCGCCCATGCCGCTCGCGACCAACATGTGCGTGGTCGCCTGGGAACACCTGAAGCCGGCCGTCGAGCAGAACGCGATCCAGGTGCTGCTCACCGACCACCACTACTGGGGCGGACTGCGCCGCACCCGTGAACTGTCCGCCGTGTGCGAGGCGTTCGGGGTCGCCCTGTCGATGCACTCCAACTCGCACCTGGGCATCAGTCTCGCCGCGATGACCCATGTCGCCGCGGCCATCCCCAACCTCGACCACTCCTGCGACACGCACTACCCGTGGAACTCCGCGGACGACGTGATCGTCCCCGGCGTGCTGGAGCTGCGCGACGGCGAGGTCAGGGTGCCCACCGGCCCGGGGCTGGGCGTCGAGCTGGACCACGACCGGCTGGAGCGGCTTCACCGGCGGTACGTCGACTCCGGGATGCGCGGGCGGGACGACACCGGCTACATGCAGCGGTTCCAGCCGGAGTACGAGCTGAAGCTCCCCCGCTGGTGACGGTCAGACGACCGTCGTCCTCCGGTTCGCCCATGAAGTGCTTGTCGAAGGGCCGCTGTCGAGCAGATCACGGCGCGGCACCCAGGTCTCGTCCGTGCCGTGCCGGCGTACGGCGGGGAGTGCCCGGCGTGGGTCCTGGCCGAGGGCGGCGGTCACGGGGGCCGCGCAGCACCGTCTGCTCGGGTGGAGTCCGGCCGCGTAGGTCGGGCCCCCCGCGCGCCGCCGTGAAGCGGTCCACACCACCCCCACGCCGAGGGGCGGGCGGCACGGACGGCATGCCTGCGAGACCCCGCATGTCCGGCGGCGCGGTCCCACGCTCCTCGGCTTCTCCCCGAGTCGCGCACACCCTTCGGTGGCCGATTCACTCAGGGCAGCATGGACGCGCACGAAGTTGATCGCGGCCTTACGGGACGCACCGTTCGAGTGCCCTCTTTCGACCGGGACAGGCCCGGCCCAAACGCCAGTCCGCGCCACCCCTTCCGGCCCGTAGAAGTATCTACGAGCATGGCTACGGCCGGGCGGCACGCGGAACCCCGCGGGTCACCCGGCCCGTGTCCAGCGCGCGCCCGACCGCGGTGCCGTCGACTGCTCCTGGGGTGGCCATGCAGAGCGTCATGTGGAAGCAAGCCGTCGAGTGGCTCGCCGCGGCCGCCACCGACCCCCAGGAGTGCAAGCGGGAATGGGACTACGGCACGGGAACGGTGCTCGTGGAGTCCGGGCGTTACTGGGACGTGCTCAGCGTCCCCGACCGGCTCGGCCTGCTCGCACTGGACCTCCTGTGGCGTGACCCGCTGAAGGTGCCCGGCCCCACCCTGGTGGACTGCGCGGCCGGAAGAGTGGGCTTCTTCCTGCCACCCGATCCGGTCAGCGAGTGGATCGGCTTCGGGGTGCGGCACGTGGGCCGGGGCTCCTGGGTCGCCGTGCCACCGCCGTACCGTCCCGCCGGTCGCCTGGAGTGGCTCGTCCCGCCGGACGGATCCGGCACCCTGCATACGCCGGGCACGCTCGAAGCGGCCCTGCGGGAGGCCAACGGAACCCTTGCGGTGCTGGCGCCGGTCAGCGCGGAGCCGGTGGCGACGGACGGCTGGTGAGGCGGGCGCCGGACGAGGGCGTCGCCGCTCCCGGGTGACGGCCGGAGCCGGGACGGGTGCCGACGGGGGCGGCCTGGCCCGGGTGCCTGCCGGCGGCCGGGTGGGGAACGGCGGCCGGGTGAGGAGTCGCCGCCTCGTGCGGAGTTGCAGGCGGGCGGGGGCCGCCGGGGGCGACCGGGCCCATGTGCCGGCCGGCGGCCCACGAGGTGACGGTGGTCCAGGTCTCGCTCTCGGCCGGCGCGGCGAAGGAGACCCACTGGCCGTCGCGGTGCTCCGGGACCGTGTGGCCCCGCGCCTCCCACTCGGCGACCAGGGCCGCGTAGATCGGCGGATGTCCCGCGTATCCGCTGGTGAGTTCGGCGTACGAGCGGGGCGCGTCGTCGTTCCCTGGAAGGCGCCGCGCCGTCTCCGTGCTGTCCATGCCAGGGGAACGCGGCGCCGCACGCCGGTGGTACGCGGGCCGGGCCCCGTCCGTCGGGTCGAGTGAAGCCGTCACCCGTACGGCGGCACGGGGGTACCGGACAAACATCCAGTCAGGCGGTCGCCCGTTCAGAGGTGGGGACGGTTCCCGGCCACAGGCCGGTTCCAGGCCGACCGGTCGCCCCAGGCTGCCTCGTACGGAACCCTGCTCCCGGGTCCGACGGAGTTCTCGACCGGGACAGGCCCGTCCGGTCACACTGGCCTCACGCCGAAGAAACCGGTACGACGGCAGGGAGAGGCCATGTCACAGCGCCCTGACCTCCGGCAGCGCAGGGCCGTGCTGGAGCACGAGTGGTCCCGCTGGGTGCCGAGGCTGAGCGTCCCGGGCGCGCGGCCGGGCGGCACCGCGACGCTGCGCCACGAGGTGACCGAGTCCTGGGCGCGTTCGCTGGGCAGCGTGGACCCGGGCCGGGACAGCGCCCCGGTCGCCGACGGCGGACAGGTACACCAGCGCTGGACGTCCTCGCCGCTGTACCGGCCGGTCTCCGCCCTCGCCGGGGAGTTGCACAGCATCGCCGAGGACGCCGGGTTCGTCACGGCGGTCACCGACGAATCCGGCACCATCCTGTGGACCTGCGGCGGCCCGACCATGCGCCGGCGGGCCGAGCGGGTCAACTTCGCGCCGGGCGGCCGCTGGGACGAGCAGGCCATGGGCACCAACGCGCTGTCCCTCGCCCTGCGCACCGGCCGCCCCAGCTCCGTCTTCTCGGCGGAGCATCTGGTGTCGGCCCTGCACGGCTGGGTCTGCTACTGCGCCCCGGTGCACGGCCGGGACGGCCGCGTCCTCGGCGTACTGGACCTGTCCACGACCTGGGACCGCTCGCACCCTCTGGCCATGTTCACCGTCCGCACGCTGGTGTCGACGATCGAGGCTCGCCTGACGACGGAGATGTCCCGCCCGGTCCGGCTGCGACTCACGTGCCTGGGCTTCGAACACGCCGTGCACGAGGGGCGGCCCCTCCCCCTGCGCCCCCGCCAGCTGGAGATCCTCACCCTTCTCGCACTCGAACCCGACGGCTTCTCCCCCGAGCGGCTGCGGGCGGCCCTGTACGGCGATCGCCCGGTCACGTCGTCGACCTTCAAGGCGGAGATCTCCCACCTGCGCCGCGCGCTGGGCGGCGCGATATCCCCCCGCCACTACGCCCTCACCGAGCCGGTCTCCTGCGACGCCGGCGATGTGCTGCGCGCACTCGAACAGGGCGACACGGACACGGCCCTGCGCCGCTACGGCGGCCCGCTGCTCCCCCGTTCCGAGGCCCCCGGCATCGAGGAGTGGCGCACGCGCCTCGAAGTGGCGGTGCGCGAGGCCGTGCTGGCGAGCACCCGCCCCGAGCACGCTCTGCGCTACGGCGAACGGGCCCCGTACGACGCGGAGGTCCACGAGCACGCGCTGCGGCTGCTCGGCCCGGGCGACACCCGCCGGGCGATCGCGAGGGGCCGGCTTGTGACGGCCCTGCGCGGCTGACGGACGCCGGTCCGTCACGGCGCCAACCTTGCGCCAACCTCCCGGGAGCACAGTGAGGGACGTCGCGACCCGCCCCGCACCACCCTTCACCGAGGAGAGCCGCCATGGTGTACGCGCAGCCCGGAACCGAAGGCAGCATCGTCACCTTCGCCCGCCGCTACG
>NZ_JBEXSH010000814.1:0-4140 GCF_040613555.1 Streptomyces sp. NPDC006265 | reverse complement strand
CGAGGCGGACAGGCCGTCGGCCTGCGCGGAGGAGAGGTTACGGCGCACCAGCTCGGCGGTCTGCTCGGTGACGCCCTTGGGCAGCCGGGTCGGCACGGCACCCGGGCGGGTGAAGGCTGAGGCGGGGGCGGGAACGGCGGGCGGCGCTCCGCTCTGGCGAGGGCCCGGAGGGTCGCCGGGATCGGGCAATGCCTTGCCGAAGACCCGGTCGACATCGCCCTGCTCGGGAACCGCCATGTCGGCGAGCTCGCGCCGCTGACGCGCGTACTGCTGAAGACGTTCTTCCAGGACGGAGGTGTCGAACGGTTTGATGATGTAGTGGACGGCGCCCTGGCGGAGCGCGCCGCGTACGGTGTCGACCTCCTGCGCGGCCGTCACCACCATCACGTCGACCTCGGCCCCGGCGGTCTCCCCGGCGCGCAGCTCGCGCAGGACGTCGAGACCGCCGATGTCGGGCAGGTAGATGTCGAGCAGCACGAGATCGGGGCCCAGTTCGCGCACCGACCGCAACGCCTCCGCGCCGTTGCGCGCCTCGCCGACGACGGTGAACCCGGCAACGCGCTCCACGAGCTTGCGATGGATGCGGGCGATCATGAAGTCATCGTCGACGACCAGTACACGAATCATGATGACTCCCTTCCGCCCGGACTTCGTTGTACTCGGCGGCAGACCGCGGCAGAGGACCTCCGAGACCTCTCTGATGCCCAGCGCATTGTGCATGAGAGTGCAAAGACAGTCACCAGGTCGAGCAAAGGCGATACCGCATCGATGCCGGATGTGCGGCGCCCCGGGGAGGTGAACAGAAGTTACGAAAGTTACTGACGGCTGGTTCCAGAACGTTCGTTAGGGCCAATAGCTCCACAACGCTCAACCTCTCTTTTCGGCCATGCCTCGCGCTGTTTCCATGACGCCTCGACACCGCAAGACCCCGGAAACACCCGAGTGCACAACTGGAGGAAGCGTGTTCCGCTCAGCCCCCCGAGCAGTCACGGCGGCCGTAGCCGCCGGTTCGGCCACTCTGCTGCTCGCCGCGTGCGGCGAGCAGGCGGCCACCGGCGCCAGCGGCGACGGCCCCTGGAAGCCCACCAAGCCCATCGAGTACATCGCCCCCGCGGGCACCGGCGGCGGCTGGGACACCCTCGCCCGCACGAGCGCCCGGGTGCTGGACGAGGCGAATCTCGTCGACAGACAGATGCGGGTGGTCAACAAGCCCGGTGGTGGCGGCGCCATCGGCTGGTCGTACATCGCCCAGCACGAGGCCGACCCGCACAAGCTCTTCGTGACCAGCCCTCCCATCCTGCTGGTGCCGCTGGCCGGCGAGTCGCGGCAGACGTACAAGGACTTCACGCCCATCGCCCGGCTCAACACGGAGCCGCTGGCCTACGTGGTGAAGGCGAACTCGCCCTACAAGACCTTCGACGACCTGGCGTCGAAGCTGAAGTCCGACCCGAAGAGCCTGAGCGTCGCGGGCGGCTCGGGCCCCGGCAGCCTCGACCACGTCGGCCTCGCGGGCGCCGTCCAGGCAGCCGGCGTGAACGCCGCCCAGGTCAAGTATGTCCCCTTCGACGGCGGCGGCGAGGCCATGACCGCGCTGCTGGGCGGGCACACCGACGCGGCCGTCGCCGGAGCCTCGGAGGTGACCGGCCTGGCGAAGTCCGGCGCCGTGCGGGTGCTCGCCGTGTCCACCGAGAAGCGTTCCGCGATCCTGCCCGACGCGCCCACCCTGACCGAGGAGGGCGTGGACTACGTCTTCGACATCTGGCGCGGAGTGATGGGGCCCAAGGGGCTGACCGAGAGCCAGGTCGCCTACTACGAGGACGCGTACAAGAAGATGGTCGAGCACGACTCCTGGACGTCGGAGAGCAAGAAGCTCGGCTGGACCAACGCCTTCCTCGGCAGCGCCGAGTTCGGGAAGTTCCTCGACGAGCAGAACGAGTCGCTCAGCGGAATCCTCACCGACGTCGGTCTGAAGAAGTAATCGGCGGGGACGGCAGGACAATGCATCACTTCCGCTTCTCGCACCGCACCCTCGCGGTCGTCCTCGGCCTGGTGGCGGTGGCCTACACGGTCGGGGCGTTCAACATCCCCGAGTTCACGGCGGTGGAGGTGCCGGTGCAGCCCGGCACCCTGCCCCAGGGGCTGGGCATGGCGCTGATCGCCCTGAGCGTGGCGCTGTTCTTCCAGAATTCCGAGCCGCGGGATGCCGCGGGGCAGGACGGCGCGGAGACCGACGCGCCGGGGGCGCCGGACGCGGAGAACGACGGGGCCCCGCGTCGGCCCCGCGTCGGCCGCCTCTCCGACCCCCGGCTGGAGCCGGCCGTGCTGCTGATCGCGATCGCCCTCTACGTGGCGCTGTTCGTGCCGCTCGGGTTCGTGATCTCGACCAGCCTCTTCGTGGTCGGCACCGCCTGGTACCTCGGCTTCGCCCGGCACTGGGTGAGCGTGCTGGTGGGCGTGGGCGTGGCCCTGTCGCTGTACCTCGCCATGTCCGAGGGGCTCGACGTGGCCCTGCCGACCGGGCCGCTGCCCTTCTGACCTGGAGACTGAGGCACATACGGCATGGACGCTCTCAACGGACTCATCCACGGCTTCGGGGTGGCCCTCACCCCGGCCAACCTCCTCTACGTCTTCCTCGGCGTACTCATGGGCACGGTCATCGGCATGCTGCCGGGCCTGGGCCCGATCAGCGCGATCTCGCTGATGATCCCGATCGCCTTCACCATGGACCCCGTCTCGGCGATCATCATGCTCGCCGGGGTGTACTACGGCGCGATCTTCGGTGGCTCGACCTCGTCGATCCTGCTCAACGCCCCCGGTGTGGCGGGCACCGTGGCCACGTCCTTCGACGGTTATCCCATGGCCCGTCAGGGCAAGGCGGGCAAGGCGCTGGCGATCGCCGCGTACGCCTCCTTCACCGGGGGCACGATCGGCGTGATCGGCCTGATGCTCGTCGCGCCCTCACTGTCGGCGGTCGCGACCAGCTTCGGCCCGGCCGAGTACTTCTCGCTGATGCTCCTCGGGCTGACCGCCGTGGTATCGCTCGCCGGCAACAACCTCGTCAAGGGCCTGATCTCCGGCACCGTCGGCGTGATGATCGCCCTGATCGGCATCGACTCCCAGACCTCCACCCAGCGCTTCACCTTCGGGCAGATCGAACTGTTCGAGGGCATCGAGTTCCTGATCGTGGCCCTGGGTGTATTCGCGCTGGCCGAGGTCTTCGTCATGCTGATGAACCGTGGCAAGGACAGCGGCAAGGCGGGGACGATCTCCTCGCTCCGGCTGGACCGGAGCGAGGTCAAGGAGATGAGCGGCCCCACCGGGCGCAGCTCGGTCCTCGGCTTCTTCATCGGCGTACTGCCGGGCGCGGGGGCCACCATCGCCTCCTTCATGTCGTACGCCTTCGAGAAGCGGCTGGCCAAGGACGGCGGCAAGATGTTCGGCAAGGGCAGCATCAAGGGTGTCGCCGCCCCCGAGTCCGCCAACAACGCGGCCGCCGTCGGCTCCTTCGTGCCGCTGATGACCCTGGGCGTGCCCGGCTCGGGTACGACGGCGGTGCTGCTCGGCGCGCTGCTGGTGCTGGGCGTGCAGCCGGGTCCGCTGCTGATGGACGAGAACCCGGACATGTTCTGGGGTGTCATCGCCAGCATGTACATCGGCAACATCGTGCTGCTGATCCTCAACCTGCCGCTGATCCCGCTGTTCGCCAAGGTGCTGAAGACCCCGCAGACACTGCTGCTGCCGCTGGTCGTGGTCTTCTGCGTGGTCGGCGTCTACGGGCAGTCCTTCAGCACGTTCGACCTGTGGCTGCTGCTCGGCTTCGGTGTGCTCGGCTTCTTGATGCGGGCCAACGACTTCCCCGCGGCACCGCTCATCCTGGGGCTCATCCTGGGCGGCCTGATGGAGAAGTCCATGCGTCAGGCGCTGCTGATCTCCGACGGCTCCTTCAGCACCTTCGTCACCAAGCCGATCTCCGCCGCCCTGCTCGCGGTCGCGGTGCTCTCCATGGTGGCCCCGCTGTTCGGCAACTGGCGGCGTGGACGCGCGGCGCGACGGGCCTCGGCCCGCGCGGCCGAGGAGCGGGCCGACGCATGACGGCGTGAGAGAAATCGACCCTCGGGCGGCAGTGCCATGGCTCACGGC
>NZ_JBEXSH010000813.1:0-4155 GCF_040613555.1 Streptomyces sp. NPDC006265 | reverse complement strand
GTACGTCCAGTACGAGGGCTTCCGGCCGGCACGCCGAGAGCACGCACCGGACGCCGCTCCTCAACGGGCAAACGTTGCCTGCCGCGGCACTAGCTAGTCCCATCCGGACGACCGGCCCTAGCGGACCACCACCACCGTGCGGCCGATCGTCGCGAACGTCCACATCGCGTCGCCGTCCGCGCGGGCCTCGCGGATGCCGCCCGTGCGGGCCTTCGGGTGGGGGGCGGGGGCGGAGGCGTTCGGGCCCCCCACGGCCGCGCTGAAGCCGATGACCACGCCGTCCACCGTCGCGAAGCGCACCACGTGTTCGACCGGGACGCCGTCGGACCCGGTGACCCTGTTCGAGCGGGACGTCACCGAGTAGCTGCCCGGCGCCGGGTCCACCGCGCTCGGGTCGACCTGGAACGTACGGCTGACCGCCTCGTCCCCGGCGACCAGCCACACCCGGTCTCCGCGCAGCGAGTACACGACCCGGGCGCCCTTGCCCGAGTCGCCGGGCAGCGCCGTGGGGTCCTTCTTCACCTGGGGCGCCGTCGATGTGCCGGCCGCCGGTGCGGCGCCCGCGTGCGCCGCTCTGCCCCGGCCGGCGGGGAGGGACTCGGCCGCCTGATGGGCGAGGTAGCCGACCGTCGCGAGGGCCGCGGCGGTGAGCCCGGCCACGATTCCCGAGCTGCTGGCTGACACCGGAGTCCACCTCACGTCGTATCGCTGTCGTGACGGTAGGTGACGGTAGCAGCACGTGACGGCCCGACAGGTGCGGCCGTGCCGGGCCCCGGAGAGCCGTAGGCTGTTTGCGTGCTCTTGCTCGCTCTGGATACCGCCACGCCCGCCGTCACCGTCGCGCTGCACGACGGACGCGATGTCATCGCCTCCTCGAGTCAGGTGGACGCGCGGCGGCACGGGGAACTGCTGCTGCCGGCGATCGACCGGCTCTTCGCCGAGGCCGGTCTGCGGCTCGACGCCGTCACAGGGGTCGTCGCCGGGATCGGTCCGGGACCGTACACCGGGCTGCGCGTCGGCCTGATGACCGCGGACACCTTCGGGCTCGCGCTCGGTGTCCCCGTGCACGGCGTGTGCACGCTGGACGGCCTCGCCTACGCCGCCGACCTGGAGGGCCCCTTCGTCGTCGCGACCGACGCCCGCCGCAAGGAGGTGTACTGGGCCCGCTACAGCGACTCCCGGACCCGGGTCACCGCCCCGGCCGTGGACCGGCCCGCCGACATCGCCGAGCAGGTCGAGGGGCTGCCCGCGATCGGCGCGGGCGCGCTGCTGTACCCGGACACCTTCCCCAAGGCGCACGAGCCGGAGCACGTGTCCGCCGCAGCCCTGGCCCGGCTGGCCGTCGAGAAGCTGGCGGCAGGCGAGGAACTCCCCGCGCCCCGGCCGCTGTACCTGCGCCGCCCCGACGCCCAGGTCCCCAAGAACTACAAGGTGGTCACCCCCAAGTGACCGAACCCGTGACGTGTGCGCTGCGCGAGATGCGCTGGTGGGACATCGACTCCGTGCTGAAACTGGAGCGGGACCTGTTCCCCGAGGACGCCTGGTCCCGGGGCATGTTCTGGTCCGAACTGGCCCATGCGCGGGGGCCGGGGGCCAACCGGCGGTACGTGGTCGCCGAGGACGCCTCCCGGATCGTCGGCTACGCCGGTCTGGTCGCCACCGGTGAGCAGGCCGACGTCCAGACCATCGCCGTGTCCCGCGAGCTGTGGGGCACCGGCCTCGGCGGACGGCTGCTGGCCGAACTGCTGCGGGCGGCCGGTGCCTTCGAGTGTGCCGAGGTGATGCTGGAGTGCCGGGTCGACAACCTCCGCGCACAGAAGCTGTACGAGCGCTTCGGTTTCGAGCCCATCGGTTTCCGGCGCGGCTACTACCAGCCCGGGAACGTGGACGCCCTGGTGATGCGCCTGACCGCCCCCGAGAACTCCGTACAAGGAACCGAGATCAATGGCTGACGAACCCCTCGTACTGGGAATCGAGACCTCCTGCGACGAGACCGGCGTCGGCATCGTCCGGGGCACCAACCTGCTGGCCGACGCCGTCGCCTCCAGCGTCGACGAGCACGCCCGCTTCGGCGGCGTCGTGCCGGAGGTCGCGAGCCGCGCCCACCTGGAGGCGATGGTCCCCACCATCGACCGCGCGCTGAAGGACGCGGGCGTCACCGCCCGCGACCTCGACGGCATCGCCGTCACCGCCGGTCCCGGCCTCGCCGGTGCCCTGCTGGTCGGCGTCTCCGCGGCGAAGGCCTACGCCTACGCCCTCGGCAAGCCCCTTTACGGCGTCAACCACCTCGCCTCGCACATCTGCGTGGACCAGCTGGAGCACGGCGCGCTGCCCGAGCCGACCATGGCCCTGCTGGTCTCCGGCGGCCACTCCTCGCTGCTGCTGTCCTCGGACATCACCTCCGACGTCCGTCCGATGGGCGCCACCATCGACGACGCGGCCGGCGAGGCCTTCGACAAGATCGCCCGCGTGCTGAACCTCGGCTTCCCCGGCGGCCCGGTCATCGACCGGTACGCCAAGGAGGGCGACCCGAACGCGATCGCCTTCCCACGGGGTCTGACCGGCCCGCGCGACCCGGCCTACGACTTCTCCTTCTCGGGACTGAAGACCGCCGTGGCCCGCTGGATCGAGGCCAGGCGGGCGGCGGGGGAGGAGGTGCCGGTGCGGGACGTGGCGGCGTCCTTCCAGGAGGCGGTCGTCGACGTGCTGACCCGCAAGGCCGTCCGGGCCTGCAAGGACGAGGGCGTCGACCACCTGATGATCGGCGGCGGCGTGGCCGCCAACTCCCGGCTGCGCGTCCTCGCCCAGGAGCGCTGCGAGGCCGCCGGCATCCGGCTGCGCGTGCCGCGGCCCAAGCTGTGCACGGACAACGGCGCGATGGTCGCCGCCCTCGGCGCCGAGATGGTCGCCCGGGGCCGGGCGGTGTCGAGCTGGGACCTGTCGGCCGACTCCTCGCTGCCGGTGACGGAGCCTCACGTCCCGGGCGACCACGACCATGTGCACGAGGTCAGCAAGGAGAACCTCTACCCGTGACGGTCGCGTTGATGTGGGAGGCCCGGGCGTCCGACGGGCGGGGCGCCGAACTGCTCACCTGGGCGCGGGCGCAGGAGCTCGCGCGAGAGCCCTTGCGCCGGGAGATCTTCCGGGCGCCGCAGGACCGCGTCCTCGTCATCACCTGGTGGGACGCGCCCTACGACGCCGAGCTGCCCGAACTGCCGGAGCCGGACGGGGAACTGGTCACGCGGGCGGTGCACCGGTGGCGGTTCGAGTCGGTCACCGAAGGCTGAACCGGGGCCGGTCCGGGTCCTAGGGCGTGTCCGCGAAGTCGCGCCTGCCCCGCGGCGCCTGACACGCTCCCCGAGCTCTCGGCTCCGCTCGAGCAGGGGGCACTCGCACTCGCCGCACCGGACGAAGCCCCGACCACGTCCAGTGCGAGGGACTTTGCCCGGCACGCCGAGAGCACGCACCGGATGCCGCGGGGCCCGCCCTCCGGGCGAACGACGGGACTGTGCGGACGCGCCCTAGGACACCTCGGTCTCGCAGCGCAGCCGCCGGTCGGTGCCGAGCACCCGGACCGGGCCCGTCAGGGTGAGGTGCGTGGTGTGCCGTACGTCCGCGCTCGACGCCGCCAGCCTCAGTTCCAGGGCACCCGGCTCGACCACCCGGCGGCCCGAGCGGTCGGTGAAGGACGACAGGTCCGCGTGGAAGCGGAAGGTCACCCGGGCCGCGTCGCCCGGGGCCGCCGTCACGCGCTGGTAGCCGATCAGCCGCATGTCGGGGCGGGTCACGGACGCCACAGGGTCGTGCAGATACAGCTGCACCACCTCCGCGCCCTCGCGGGCGCCGGTGTTGCGGACGGTCACGGACACCTCGTACGAGCCGTCCGTGCCGATCTCGACCGGCCCGGCGGCGGCGGGCACCTCCCAGGAGAACCCCGAGTACGAGCGGCCGTGGCCGAAGGCGTACAGCGGGGTCGGGTCGAGGTTGCTGACCTCGCCCGCGAGGCCCAGGGGCGGCTGGAGGTAGGTCCAGGGCTGGCCGCCGGGGAGCCGCGGGACGCTGACGGGCAGCCGGCCCGAGGGATCGACCCGGCCCGACAGGACGCCCGCGACCGCCGGGCCGCCCTCCTCGCCCGGGAAGAACGCCTGGACGACC
>NZ_JBEXSH010000812.1:0-4162 GCF_040613555.1 Streptomyces sp. NPDC006265 | reverse complement strand
GCCACCGCGCACGCCAGCGACCAGCGCTGCGCCTCCAGTGCCAGCGCCGCCCGCCCCTCGACGGCCCGGTCGGCGACCGTGTAGCTCGACGCCTCGGCCCGCCCGGTGTAGTACCGCCCGACGACCGCCTCGTCGATCGTCCCCTCGACGTCCGCGACCAGCTGCGACACCGCCGAGGCCAGCTCCCTCAGATCGCTGCCGATCGCGTCGACGAGCGTCTGGCACGCCTCCGGCGTGGCGGATCTCCCCGTCGCCCGGAACTCGCCCCGCACGAACGCCAGCCGGTCCGCCGGCTTCGTCATCTTCGGGCAGGCCACCTCACGCGCCCCGGCCTTGCGCGCGGCGTCGAGCAGTCCCTTGCCCTTGGCCCCGCCGGCATGCAGCAGCACCAGGGTGATCTCCTCGGCGGGGGCCCCGAGGTACGCCTTCACGTCCTTGATCGTGTCGGCCGACAGATCCTGCGCGTTGCGTACGACCACGACCTTGCGCTCCGCGAAGAGCGACGGGCTCGTGAGCTCGGCGAGGGTGCCGGGCTGCAACTGGTCCGGGGGCAGGTCCCGCACGTCCGTGTCGGCGTCGGATGCCCTCGCTGCGGCCACCACCTCCTGCACGGCACGGTCGAGGAGCAGGTCCTCCTGGCCCACGGCGAGCGTCACCGGAGCGAGGGGGTCGTCATTCGCAGTCTTCCTGGCCATCGCGCCAAGCATCCCACGCGACACTGACAACGGCTCCCGACGGACCGGGAAGTGCGCGCACGCGGGACCGGGAGCCGCTACGGCTCCTCCCGCCAGCCCTCCCACTCGCCGGCCAGCCGGTCCAGCTCCGCGGGATCCAGCCGCTCGTCCTCGTCCCGCAGGACGACCAGCCACTGCGCGTCCTCGGCGTCGTCCTCACCAGCCAGCGCGTCCCGCACCGGCTGCGGCTCCTCGGAGACCCCGAACCTCTCCCGCAGCGCGTCCACCACCTCTTCCGCGGCATCACGGTCGGGCAGTACCAGCACATGTCGCACGTCACTCACGCCGGACATTGTCCGACACCGCACAGCGGCCCGGCCGCTCAGCCCTTGCGCACGACCTGCACATCGAGATCGACCTTGATGCTCGGCCCCACCACCGCGATGCCCCGCGCCAGCATGGTCTGCCAGCTCACGGTGAAGTCGTCCCGGTGCAACTCGGTCGTGGCCCGGCAGGCCGCCCGCACCTCGCCCTCCATGCCGTTGCCCAGTCCCAGGTACTCCGTGTCCAGCGTGACCGTCCGCGTCACGCCGTGCAGCGACAGCGCACCCGTCACGGCCCACCGGTTCCCGCCCTTGTGCACGAACCGTTCGCTGTAGAACTCCAGCGTCGGGAAGTTCGCCACGTCCAGGAAGTCCGCCGAGCGCAGATGGTCGTCGCGCATCCTCATGTCGGTGTCGATGGACGCCGCGTCGATCACCACGTGCATCGCCGACCGCTCCATCGGATCGGCGATCCGTACGACCCCCGCGAACGACTTGAACCGCCCGTGGATCCGGGCCAGTCCGATGTGCCGCGCGGTGAAGCCGATCGAGGAGTGCGCCGACTCGATCTCCCAGTCACCGGCGTCGGGAAGCTCCGGGGGCCGGGCCACCTGCAGCGTCACGTCCCCGAGGGACGCGAGCGCGTTCTCGGCGACCTGGGTGGTCGCCCGGTACGGCGTGTATCCCTCCGCCGACACCGCGAGCCGGTACTCCCCGGCGGGCACCGTCGTCAGGAACGACCCGTACGGATCCGCTCCCCCGCTGACCACCGGCCGCCCCTCGGCGTCCGTGACCGCGAACTCCGCGTGCCTGACCGGCTCGTTGACCGGGTCCAGCACCCGGCAGGCCAGCACCCCCGCGCTGGGCGGTGTCGGCACCGCCGCCAGGGGACTCGTTCGTTGCGCCCGGTCGGTGCGGCTTCCCCGCCAGCGGCCGATCATCCACGACTCCCCTGAGTGACTCGAAATCGCCTGTTGATCACTGTTGATCACACCATGCCGAAGACGCATTCGACCACCGCTGAGGCTTTCGGGGCAACACAGGACCACATCACGGGAATCCAGCACATGTGCTGGTACTACGCACGAGTAGCCCCGTGTGGCCGGAATGGACGTCTAAGCGGGATTTCGCAGCGTCGGCACCTGGTCGAGCTCGATCCCGAACCGCTCCCGGTACACCCCGAGAATCTCCTCGTCCGCCTCCAGCTCCCGTTCCTCCCGCGTACCGTCGGCCGCCGTCACCGTGAGCCTGCGCCCGCTGAGCGTGATCCGCCCTCCCTCCTCCGTCACCCGCGAACAGACCAGCGACCGCGTGAAATGCGACACCGGCGACGTGCTGTGCCACCACGCCCCGGCCACGAAGTCACCGAGCGCCCGAGGCCGCACCTCCAGTCGGTACTGCGCTCCGCCGTCCCGGAACACGTCGAGGTCCGCCGCGTCCACCGTGCCGTGCCCGCCGCGCACCCCGGCCGCGTCCGGTCCCGCCTCGACGATCCGGAACGTGCCCCCCGGGTCCTTCTGCTCACCCCGGTCCCCGAACGCCAGCGGAAGGTGGCTGTGCGCCCCGAACCCGACATCGGCCAGCCAGTCGCCCCCGTCCACCGTCCGTACCCGCAGCGCGAGATGGTCGTACGGGATCCCGAGCCGCCCCTCGTCCCCGTACACCCGCCCCGCCATCAGCGCCACGTCGTAGCCCAGCGCGGCGAGCAACGCCCCGAAGGAGCCGTTGAGTTCGTAGCAGAACCCGCCCCGCCGCGCGCCCACCACCTTGTCCAGCAGGCGCTTCTCCTCCAGCACGATCTCCTCGCCCAGATGGATCGAGAGGTTCTCGAACGGCACGGTCCGCAGGTGAAGCAGGTGCAGTTCGCGCAGCGCGTCGACGGTGGGCCACGCCGGGTGATCTGCTCCCAGTCGGCGGAGATAGGCATCAACCTGTGCTGAGTTCATGTCCTCAGTCTCGCGCCACCCTCAGCTGTCCGCCCCCTCCTGCGACCGCGAGCGCGCCGTCCCGGTCCGTCCGCAGCACCGCCGCGCCCCCGGCGCGCAGCGCCGCGACCGTGCCGGGCGCCGGGTGGCCGTAGGAGTTGTCCTCGCCGCAGGAGATGAGGGCCAGTCGCGGTGCCGCCCGTCGTATGAGGCCCGGGTCCTGGTAGGCCGAGCCGTGGTGGGCGACCTTCAGGACGTCCACACCCTCCAGTGTCTCGGCCGCGGGTGATCTCGCCAGGGCGTGCTGCGCCGGCGGCTCCAGGTCTCCGAGGAGCAGCAGGCGCAGTCCGGCCGTGCGGACCAGCATGGCGACACTGGCGTCGTTCGGCCCCTGCGGCGCCGGCGGGTGGACCGGAAGGGCTCCTGGATGCGTCCATGGAGGCGGGTTCGGGAACGGGTTCGTGGGCGGGTTCGGGGGCGGCCACACCACCTGCCAGGACAACTCCCCCGTGCGCCGCTGCTCCCCGGCCGCCGCCCGCGTCACGGGGATCCGCCGCGCCGCCGCCAGCCTCCGCACGAACGCGGCCTGGTCCGCGGGCTCTTCGTATCCCGTCGTCTCGATCGCCCCCACCGCCCGTCCCCGCAGCACGCCGGGCAGGCCCGCGACGTGATCGGCGTGGAAGTGGGTGAGCACGACCAGCGGGATTCTGCTGATGCCCAGTGAGCGCAGACAGTGGTCGACGAGCTGCGGATCGGGCCCCGCGTCCACCACCACGCCGGTCCCCTCGCCCGCCGCGAGCACCATGGCGTCACCCTGCCCCACGTCACACATCACCAGCCGCCAGCCGGGCGGCGGCCAGCCCGTGACCACCCGGGTCAGCGGCGGTGGCTGCACCACCGCCAGCGTCAGCAGCAGCCCGCAGGCCCCGCACCACCAGGGATGCCCGAGCAGCCGCCGTCCGACGAGCACCACGACCAGGGTCACGGCCAGGAGCAGCGCCGCACCCGCCCAACTGTCCGGCCAGTCCACTCCGCCGCCCGGCAGTGCCGCCCCGGTCCGGGCGATCCACGCGATCCACCCGGCGGGCCAGTGCGCGCACCACGCGAGGACCTCGGCCACCGGCATCGCCACCGGCGCCGTGGCCAGCGCCGCGAACCCCAGCACGGTCGCCGGCGCGATCGCGAACTCCGCGAGCAGATTGCACGGCACCGCCACCAGACTCACCCGCGCCGACAGCAC
>NZ_JBEXSH010000811.1:0-4167 GCF_040613555.1 Streptomyces sp. NPDC006265 | reverse complement strand
AGGGCTTCGAGAACGTGGGGTTCGGGATCCTGGCCAGGACACGAGACCGGGCGGTGCTCGGCGCCTTCGAGACGACGTTCAGCTCCAGCCGTAGCGCTCCTGCAGGCGGCGTCTGACCAGGTTGAACCGCATGCGGTCCAGGGCGCAGGCCTCGCGGCGCATGCCGTCCTCGTGCAGGCGCAGCACCCGGTCCACGTCGACCCACGAGTCGCGGCCCGTCCGGTCCCACGGCCCGCTGCCGATCGGCACCCACTCGGCGTCGCCGTCGTGCGGCTTGCTGGACAACTGCACGGCGAGGAAAGCCCCGCCCGGCTCGCGCGCGACCACCAGCACCGGGCGGTCCTTGCCGCGGCCGTCGTTCTCCTCGTAGGGCACCCACGTCCAGACGATCTCACCGGGATCCGGGTCGCCGTCGTGCGCGGGGGAGTACTCCGTCCGCACCCGGCCCACCTCGCGCGGGTCGGTCTGGACGGTGGCGGAGGGGCCGTGACGGCCGGGGACGTTCTCGTCGGCAAACGTGCTCACGGGGGCACCTTAGAGGCTGCCCCCGTGGTCGCACCCGGCGGGTCACCTGTCGTCCATCCGCACCTTCTGGGCCTGACCGTTGAGCGACGAGGCGCCCTGCGGCGCCTGCCCGCTGCGGTCCATCGACGCGACCATCGACGCATCCGCCATGAGGACACCCCACGGTCGCTCAGGCGGCGGCGGAACGTGCCGTGAGGGGCGGCGACGGCCACTGCTCGGACCAGCGCAGCTCCGCCTCCAACTGCGCGGCCACCTGCACGAGAAGCGGCTCGCTGTTCGCCGGGCCCAGCAACTGCGCACCGACCGGCAGCCCGTCCGGCGTGAATCCGGCGGGTACGTTGACGCCGGGCCAGCCCAGCACGTTCCACGGCCAGGCGTACGGGCAGGCGGCGGTCATCGCCCGGTCGGTGGCGAAGCCGCTGAGGTCGAGCAGGGCGCCGATGCGTGGCGGGGGAGCGGCGGTCGTCGGCGCGAGGACGACGTCATAGGAGGTGAAGAACCCGCCGATACGACGCTGCAGCACACTCTCCGCGCGCCGGGCCGCCCGCAGCGGGGCACCGCCGAGCAGCCGGCCCAGCCGGGCCGCGCCCCGGGTGCGCCGGTCCAGCAGCGCCGGGAAGGGCGCCTCGCCGACGCGCTCGGCGATCCCGGCCGTGGCGCGGGGCACGAAGGTCAGCCCGATCTGCCCGTACGGCGGGTCCGCCTCCTCGACGAAGTGCCCCGACGCGGCGAGCCGTTCGGCCAGTTCGACGACACGGGTCCGTACCTCGGGCAGGAGCCGGGCGGGCACCGCCGTGAACGGCGGCTTGAGGGAGAGCGCGATGCGCAGCTTGCCCGGATCGCGGCCGACGGCCCCGGACACGTCGAGGGAGGGGGGCCGGTGCGGGTCCTGCGCGTGGTTGCCGCTCGCCGCGTCCAGCAGCAGGGCCGCGTCGGCGACCGTGCGGGCCAGGGTGCCGTTGACGGTGATGCCCTGGAAGGACTCGCCGCGCGGCCAGGTCGAGACACGGCCGCGCTGCGGCTTGATGCCGACCAGATGCGTCCACGCGGCCGGGATCCGCACCGAGCCGGCACCGTCCGAACCGAGCGCGGCGGGCACCAGACCGGCGGCGACCGCGGCGGCCGACCCTCCCGATGAACCGCCGGGCGTGTGCTCCGTGCTCCACGGGTTGCGGGTGGCGCCGAAGGCGGGCCCCTCGGTGAAGGGCCACTGCCCGAACTCGCAGGTGTTGGTCTTGCCGACGATCACGGCCCCGGCCGCGCGCAGCCGCCGCACCGCCTCGCCGTCCTCGGCGACCGGAGGGAACTCCCCGCAGCAGCCGAACGCGGTGGGCTCACCGGCGACGTCCATGTCGTCCTTCACCGCGACGGGGACGCCGAGCAGCGGCCTGTGCGCGCGCTCGGAGGTCAGGTACCGGCCGGAGGCCGCTGCCAGCTCCTGGTCCGCGGCGTCGGCCTCGGCGAGCGCGGCCTCGGCCCGGACGATCCGGAAGGCGTTGAGGCTCCCCTGCGTCGCCTCGATCCGCGCCAGCGCTCGCTCCACCAGCGCCCGCGACGTCACCTCCCCCGCGGCCAGCGCACGAGCGGTCTCCGCCAGGCCTTCGGAACGGTCGAGCGTCATACGGACACCTCCGGAAGCGGCTTCTCTACCGAACGGTAACGTCCGGTGGCCGGTGGCGGAATGCCGACGACAGGAGTGGACGTTCACCATCGGCCACACCCTCCTCGCTGGGCACATCGGCACCTGCTCAAACCATTGACGCACCTCCGCCTCGCCCTTACCTTTCGAGCCCCTACTTCTGATCGACTTGCCGAACTTTGTTCGACATGTCGAACCCTCCCGGAGAGTCGCCGTGACCCCACACCCCGCCGTCCCGTCCCGCCGTACCCTGCTGCGTGCCCTGGCCGCCGTGCCCGCTTCGGCGGTCCTGCTCGGCGAAGCCCCCGGCCTGCTCGGCAGTGCCCTGGCCGCTGCGCCCCCGAACGGCTCGGCCACCCGCTACACCATCGTGCCCTTCCTCAACAGCAACGACGGCACGGTCAACGTCTACCAGTCGGACGACGCCACCGACTTCCGGCTGGTGCGCTCCTCCGCGTACACGCCGCCCGCGAACCGGATCCGCGACGCCAGCGTCATCCGGCACACCGACGGCTACTACTACGTCACCTACACCACGCACACCTGGCAGGACCCCAGCACGACCATCGGCTTCGCCCGCAGCTCCGACCGCGTCAACTGGACGTTCCTGTACGACTACACCGTGCCGGTCGCGGGCCTGTCCCGCGCCTGGGCGCCCGAGTGGTTCGTCGACAGCGACGGTAGTGTGCACGTCATCGTGTCCTGCTCCACCACCAACGACGAGTGGACCTTCACGCCGTACCTGCTGAGAGCCACGAACTCGGCCCTGACGGCATGGAGTGCACCGGTCGCCCTCTCCGGCATCGGCGCCAACCACATCGACACGTTCATCGTGAAGATCGGCTCCACGTACCACGCCTTCCCGAAGAACGAGACGACGAAGTACATCGAGTACGCCACCGCCTCGAACCTCGCGGGCCCCTACACGATCCGCCGGACGGGTGACTGGGCGGGCTGGGGCAGCTACCGCGAGGGTCCGGCGCTGGCGCAGCTCGACAACGGCGGCTGGCGGATGTTCTTCGACGGCTACGGCGACGGGAACTACTACTACAGCGACAGCCACGACACCTTCGCCACCTGGACGGCACCGGCCGCACTGCCCGCGATCTCCGGCACGGCCCGGCACTTCACAGTGGTCAAGGAGACGGTCACGGGCGGCCCGAGCCTGGCCCGGAACGTCACGCGCTCCTTCCGCTCGGCCAACTACTCGACCCGCTACTGGGAGCAGCAGTCCTCGCTCCTCAACCTGCCCGTGGTCACCGCCTCCAGCACCACCGCCGAGAAGCAGGCCGCCACCTTCACGGTCGTCGCCGGCCTCGCCGACGGCAGCGGCTACTCCTTCCGGGACGCGGCCGGCAACTACCTGCGCCACTGGGGCTTCCGCGCCCGCTTCGACGCCGACAACGGCACGAGCACCTTCGCGAAGGATGCCACGTTCTTCCTCCGCGCCGGCGCGTCCTCGGGCTCCGTCCGCTTCGAGTCGTACAACTACCCCGGGTACTACCTGCGCCACTACGCCTACCAGCTCCGCGTGGAGCGCTCCGACGGGACGGACCTGTTCCGGCAGGACAGCTCGTTCGTGCCGGTGACGGCCTGGGGGTGACATGCACCCCTGTTGAACTGGGTAAACCTGATGACGGTTGCGGAATAGTGCCCTCCTCTTCCCGGCACTCCCCAGGAGTTCCCGGCCGAGTGTGCACTGGTTGTGCACTGGGCCGGGCGGGGCGAGGCCGACGAGTCTGGTCCGTCATGCCCGCACCTGATTGGATTCAAGGGAGTGGATGTGGCCCGCGCGCTCTCGAGGTGGCAGGAGCGCAGCCCCTCCGTGCGGGTGGGCCAGCAGGACTTCGCGAGGCAGGCGGAGCCGACGGCGACGGGTTCAGGAGGTGACGGTTCGCCAAGCCGGTCGCGCGGAACGGGGGGAACACTCGCTCGGCGACCGCGTCCACCACATCGCGCGACGTCCTCGCTTTCGCGAGCGCCGCGGCAAGTTCGGCGATCCT
>NZ_JBEXSH010000810.1:0-4180 GCF_040613555.1 Streptomyces sp. NPDC006265 | reverse complement strand
GTCACCGCCCGCCTCGGCGGCACCTCCATCACCCTGTCCCTCGCAGACGGCGCCCTCCGCTGGTCCGCCCGCCGCGGCGGCAGGACGGTGATCGGCACCTCGGCCCTCGGGCTCCGGCTCGGCGACGGCACGGTCCTCGGCAACGATGTCAGGCCGACCGGTCACCGGCACCGCACCCACCGATCCACCTGGACCCCGGCCTACGGCCGCAACGCGACGGTCACCGACCACTACCAGGAGCAGCGCTGGGACCTGAGGGACCGGGCCTCCGGCATCCGGTTCGGGGTGCAGGTCCGCGCCTACAGGACCGGTGTCGCCCTGCGCTACGTCCTCCTCGACCGGGGCACCGCCACCCTCGCCGACGAACTCACGACGTTCGTCTTCCCCGACGGCACCACCGTCTACAGCGCCCGCGACGAGAACGCCTACGAGCCGGTGGCGCCCGGGGCCGTACCGGTCACCGGCGCCGCAGGCACCGACAACGGCCCCCTCACGGACCTGCCGCTGACCGCCACCCTGCCGGGCGGTCTCATCGCCTGTGTCTGCGAGTCCTCGCGGGTGGACTACCCGCGCCTGATGCTCGGTTCGGTGCCCGGAGAGACGAACGCCCTCTCCGCCTTCCTCATGGAGCACACCGCCCGCGGCACCGGTCCGGTGGAGACGACCACGACCGTCACCACGCCCTTCACCACCCCCTGGCGTGCGGTGGTCATCGGCGCCACGCACGCCGAACTGGTCGACAACGCCGAGCTGGTCCTCAACCTGGCCCCGCCCAGCGCCCTGACCGACACGTCCTGGATCAAGCCCGGCAAGGTCTTCCGCTGCGAACTCACCACCGCAGCCGGCCTCCAGGGCGTCGACTTCGCCGTGGCCCGGGGACTTCAGTACATCGAGTACGACGCCGGCTGGTACGGCCCGGAGGCCAGCACGCCGGACGCGACGAAGCCGATCGCCGCGATCGACCTCCCCTCGGTCATCTCGTACGCCACGAGCCAGGGCATCGGGGTCTTCCTCTACGTCAACCGGCTCGCGCTGACCGACGCGGACTCCCTGTTCGGCCTCTACAGGAGCTGGGGCGTGCAGGGCATCAAGCTCGGCTTCATCAACGACGGCACGCAGACGATGACCAACCAGATCATCGACTGGGCGCGGACGGCGGCCGCGTACGAGCTGCTGATCGACATGCACGACGACGTCCGGCCGTTCGGCTACGAGCGGACGTACCCGAACTGGATCAGCCTGGAGGGCGTGCGCGGCAACGAGCAGTTCCCGACCGCCACGCACAACGTCACGCTGCCCTTCGCCCGCAACATCGGCGGTCCGATGGACTACACGATCTGCTACGGCCAGTCCCGCGACAAGACGACCAACGCCCACCAGATGGCGATGGCCGCCGTGTACTACCAGCCCCTCAACTTCCTCTTCTGGTACGACAAGCCGTCCAAGTACAACAACCCGGCCAACTGGCCCGGCCTGCCCTGGTTCAACGCCGTCCCGGTCACCTGGGACGAGAGCCGCACCCTGGCCGGCTCGATCGGCGAGTACGTCGCGGTCGCCCGGCGCGCCGGCTCCACCTGGTACCTGGGCGCGATGACGAACGAGACGTCCAGGACCCTGTCGCTGCCGCTGTCCTTCCTCGGCGGCGGCACGTACACGGCGACGGTCCACGCCGACGGCATCCCGGGCGCGAACCCGCACCAGACCCCGGTCGTGGTCGGCACCCGGACCGTCACCCGCGACGACGCCCTCGACGTGGCGATGGCCCCGGCGGGCGGCCAGGCGGTCGTGCTGACGCCGAACTGACGGCCCGTTCAGCCGATGTCCACCACCCTCGCCCACTCCGGGGGTGAGTCCGGGACGTACTCGGGGTCGGACTCGTCGAAGGCGTGGTTCTCGTAGTGGCGGGGGAACAGGCCCACCACCGTGCGGCAGGGGGGCCTCGTGCCCGGCCAGGGGGTCTGGCCGTCGGTGAGGGCGACGATGACGTCGGGGGCGGGGCGGGTGCGCAGGGCGCGGGTGAAGCCGGCGCGCAGGTCCGTGCCGCCGCCGCCCGTGAGCGGGATGCCCTCGGCGCGGCACAGGCGGCGGGCGACCCCGGCCGAGGCGTCGCAGGGGACGACGGTGACCAGGTCACGGCGGCCGCCCACGGCCCGGGCGATCGCGGCGACCTCCAGGAGCGCGCTGCCCAGTTCGGCGTCGCTGACCGAGCCGGAGGTGTCGATGACGACGGACACACGGGGCGGGCGGCGGCGCAGGCTCGGCAGGACCGTGCCGGGCAGCGCGGTGGAGCGCCGGGCGGGCCGGCCGTAGGTGTAGTCCTCGCCGGCGCCGGGGGCGGACGCCGCCGAGCGGACCGCCGCGCCCAGCAGCTGCCGCCAGGGCTGGGGCGGGTGGAAGGCCTCCTCGGCCCAGCGCCGCCAGCCCTGCGGGGCCTGTCCGGGGCGGCCCGTGATGCCCTGCGCGACCCGGAAGCGGACCGCGTCCCGCTCCCGCTCGCTCAGGCCGTGCGCGCCGTCCGGGCCCAGCTCCCACTCCCGGTCGAGGCCGTCGGCGCCGCTGCCGCAGTCCAGCCAGGCCAGGTCCTGTGACCGCGGGCCCAGGCTGAACTTCCGCAGATACTCCTCCATCAACTCGCCCTCGGACAGGCCGAGATGGCCCGGAACGACGACTCCCGCCGGGCGGGCCAGGCCGTCGCCGTAGACGTCGTCGTTGATCTCGAAGTCGGCGGCGATGTTCATCCGCAGCCGCTCCCCCGGGCCGTGCAGGCCCCGTTCCTTCGCGACCCGGTCGCTGCGCCCGTGGTGGTCGCGCAGCAGGTGCGACACCTCGTGCACCCACACGCCCGCGAGTTCCTCGACGGGCGTGCGGTCGACGAACCCCGGCGACACGTAGCAGCGCCAGTAACGGTCGACGCCCATCGTGGGCACGCGCCGCGACTCGACGACGTGCAGGGCGAAGAGGGCCGTCGCGAGGTAGGGGCGGACGCGGGCGGCATGCAGCCGGGCGGTGAAGAGCTTGTCCCGGTCGAGGGTTTGGGGGGCGGTCACGGGAGCGGAGGCGGTCTCGGGGGCGGAGGCGGACTCGAGGGCGGCTGCCTCCAGGGCGTCCGTCGTCATCGGCCCGCCTTCGCGGCGGCCGCGGCGGCGACCGCCGCCGTGGTGCGGTCCGCGCGCCGGGACAGCGTCACCACGCCTGCCAGGCGCTCGATCGACGCGGGGACGTCCCAGTCGTCGCGGCGCAGGGCGGCGAGGGTGGTCGCGGGGACGACCACCACGTCCGGGGGGCCGGTCTCCAGGGCCTTGACCAGGAGCGCCCAGGCCGCGTCCCAGCGGGCCCGCTCCGGGCGGTTGCGGACCGCGGCCACGACACCGTCCAGCGCGGCCTGCCGCAGGTCTCCCCGCTCGGGCAGCACGGCGGCGGCCGGGTCGGCCAGCAGCGTCTCGGGGTCCGGGAGGTCCATCCGGTCCAGGCTCGCCAGCAGTTCGAGACCGGGTCCGTCCCCGACCGTGCCCCGCACCAGCAGGGAGAGGACGTCACGGGAGGAGCCGGCCGCGGTCGCGAAGGCGACCAGGTGCAGCGTCATCTCCCAGCTGCGCGGGGACGGCCAGGGCCCGCCCCGGCGCACCTCGCCGCTGGGCAGCCAGTGCGCGAGTGCGGGGCGAGCGCCGAGCAGCCCGCACACGGCACGGCGGGCGAAGTCCACCGCCTCCGGCAGCTTCCCCGGGTCGAGCCGGGGCAGGGTCGCCCGGGGCCAGACCCCGCCGAGGCCGCGGACGACCACGTCGGTGTCGTGCGTCCACTGCAGGTGGACGAAACGGTTGGCGAGGGGCGGGCTCAGTTCCCAGCCGTCGGCGGCCGAGGAGCGCGGGTTGGCGGCGGCCACGATCCGCACGCCCGGCGGCAGCCGCAGCGCGCCGATCCGCCGCTCCAGCACGAGCCGGAGCAGGGCGGCCTGCACGGCGGGCGGCGCGGTGGAGAGTTCGTCGAGGAACAGCAGTCCCCGCCCGGCCCGCACCAGGCGTACGGCCCAGTCCGGCGGGGCCATCGGCACGCCCTGCTCGGCGGGGTCGTCGCCGACGATCGGCCGGAGGACGGGGTGCGCTCCGTGCCGCTTTCCGAGATCGCCGTCGGCGACCTGCTCGTGGTCGGCCCCGGCGAGGTGGTCCCCGTCGACGGCACC
>NZ_JBEXSH010000809.1:0-4183 GCF_040613555.1 Streptomyces sp. NPDC006265 | reverse complement strand
GCCCTGGTGCCCGCCGCTCGAAGGCGGTGGCCACCAGGGCCGGCCCGGTCGAGTCAGGACTCGACGATCTTGCGTACGTTCTCCACGGAACCGCACCCGGCCTTCAGCTCACGCCCACGCTCCCGCAACAACGCCAGGCCGAGCTCCTCTCGACGCGACATCGCCACGTTCTCCCGCGCTTCGTTGAGGATGGTGCGCTCCTCCTCGCCGGCATGGTGGGTGACGGCCTCCACCAGTTCCTCGAGCTTCGAGTCCCACGCGCCGGAGCCGACCTCCTCGACCTCGAGGAGCTCCAAGAGGGCCTCGTTGCCCTCGTCGTGCTCGTGCTCGCCGTGCTCGACCTCTTCGTCGTCGATGTTCTTGTACCGCTTGAGCGCCGGGTAGACCTCGGCCTCCTCGGCCTGCGCGTGCGCGATGAGCAGGCCTGAGAACTCCCGCAGCGCACCCGCCCGGTCGTCCTCGACGCTCCGCATGCGACGGAAGAGATCTTCCATGCGCCGGTGGTCCTGAAGAATGAGTTCTACGACGTCTTTTGTGTCGGCCATGGAAATGGAACGCCTTTCCCAGGAGAGAATCGGGCCACTTTCATTTACCCCATTCCTGATGTTTTGCTCGCCGCAGGGCGTCCGCCGGTCTACCAGCGATACCAGCGGCCCCGACGGCCACCACTGTCCGCGCTGCGCAGCACGAAGCCGAGCAGCCACAGCACCAGTACGATCACCGCGATCCACCACAGGGCCTTCAGCGCGAAACCCGCGCCGAACAGGACCAGGGCCAGCAGCAGGACGAGAAGCAGGGGAACCATAGTTATCAACCTCCGCTCCTCCTGATGCCCTGCCCATCGACGGACACACAGTCGAATTTCCTTGTTTCTTCACAAGATTCACGGGAACTTGGAACGCTTTGGTCGGGCGGGGACGACAAACGCGGCCGCCCAGTGAACGCAAAGACCACAACCTCCGTTGGTTCCGCAAGGCAGACAGTTCGACGGAGCCCGTGCACGATGTGGCCCACGTCACCCTCCCCCACAGGGCCTTTACCTACCCGCATCGACGTACCGACAGGTGGTGGCACTCGTGCGCCTGCGCACCCCCCTCGCCCTGCTCGGGGCCGCCGTGCTCGTGCTCGTCGGACCACCGCTGCTGACCACCGGAAGCGGCTCGGAGACCGGCACACAGATCCCGGGCCTGCGCTTCATGGTCCCCAACACGCCAGGCGGCGGCTACGACATCACGGCCCGCACGGCCGCGAAGAACGCCGAGGACGCCGGACTCACCCACAACATCGAGGTGTTCAACCTGCCCGGCGCCGGGGGCACCGTGGGCTTGAGCCGGCTGGTGAGCGAGCACGGCAACGGCAAGCTCGCCATGTCCATGGGCCTCGGCGTCGTGGGCGCCGTCCGCTCCAACGACGCGCCGAAGACGCTCGGAGACACCACGCCGATCGCCCGGCTCACCGAGGGGCCGGACGTGGTGGTCGTGGCGAAGGACTCCCCGTACAAGACGATCGACGACCTGATCGGCGCCTGGAAGGAGAACCCGGGCAAGCTCCCCGTGGGTGGCGGCTCCTCGCCCGGCGGACCCGACCACCTCGCGCCGATGCTGATGGCCCGGGCCGCCGGGATCCCCCCGAAGCAGGTCAACTACATCCCCTTCGACGGCGGCGGCGAACTGCTCGCCTCGATCCTCGGCAACAAGGTCGCCTTCGGTGTCTCCGGGGTCGGCGAGTACCTGGACCAGATCAAGGCGGGCGAGCTGCGCCTCCTCGCGGTGACCGGCCCGGAACGCGTCGAGGGCCTGGACGCGCCCACGCTGAAGGAGGCGGGCTACGACGTGAACTTCACCAACTGGCGCGGCGTCGTCGCCCCGCCCGGCCTGAACGACGGGGAGCGCGACACACTCGTGAAGCTGATCGAAGAGCTCCACGACTCGGACGAGTGGCGCACCTCCCTGCGGCAGAACGGCTGGGACGACGCCTTCCTCACCGGCGAAGAGTTCGGCGCGTTCCTCGTCGCCGAGGACAAGCGCGTGGTTTCGGTGCTGAAGGAGCTCGGACTGTGACGACTCAGACCGGCATTCCCCCCGCCGAGACCGGCGGCGAACGGCGCTCGTGGCTGCGCGAGCACTCCGAACTCGGCGTCTGCGTCCTGCTGCTGGGACTGGGCGTCCTCGTCCTGACCGACGCACTCACCATGGACATCGACATCGCCCAGCGCGGCCCGGTCGGCCCGAAGACCGTGCCGGTCGTGGTCGGCGCCGGCCTGCTGGTGATCGCCGCCCTGCTCGCCGTGGACGTGCTGCGCGGCGGCTGGGGCCAGGCTGAGGGCGGAGAGGACATCGACCTGTCCGAGCCCGCCGACTGGCGCACGGTACTGCTGCTCGCCGGGGTGTTCCTCGGCGCCGCCGTCCTCGTCGAGCCGCTCGGCTTCCCCGTCGCGGGCGCACTGCTGTTCTGGGGCGCCGCGTTCGCGCTCGGCAGCCGCAGGATCGACCGTGATCCGCTGATCGCGGCCGGGCTCTCCCTCGTCACCTACACCGTCTTCAACAATCTGCTCGGAGTGCCCCTGCCCGGTGGTCCGCTGATGGGAGTGCTGTGACATGAACGCCCTCAACTCCCTTCTGGACGGGTTCGGTACGGCCCTCACACCGATCAACCTGCTCTGGGCCGCGATCGGTGTGCTGCTCGGCACGGCGATCGGCGTGCTGCCGGGCATCGGCCCGGCGATGGCGGTGGCGCTGCTGCTTCCGGTGACGTACGGGCTCGACCCGATCGGCGCGTTCATCATGTTCGCGGGCATCTACTACGGCGCGATGTTCGGCGGCTCGACCACCTCCATCCTGCTCAACACCCCGGGTGAGAGCGCGGCGGTGGTGGCGGCCATGGAGGGCAACCCCATGGCCAAGTCGGGGCGCGGCGCCCAAGCCCTCGCGGCAGCGGCCATCGGTCACTTCGCGGGCGGCATGGTCGGCACCCTGCTGCTGGTGGCGCTCGCGCCCACGGTCGCGAAGCTCGCCGTCGACATCGGCGCGCCGGACTACTTCGCCATCATGGTGCTGGCGTTCATCGCGGTGACCTCGGTGCTGGGCTCGTCCCGCATCCGGGGCCTCGCCTCCCTGCTGATCGGTCTCACCCTGGGACTGGTGGGCCTGGACCAGATGACCGGCCAGCAGCGCCTGACGTTCGGCTCGCTCCAACTCGCCGACGGCATCGACGTGGTGATCGTCGCGGTCGGGCTCTTCGCGATCGGCGAAGCCCTGTGGGTGGCGGCCCATCTGCGGCGCAGGCCGCCGGAGCCCATCCCGGTGGGGCGTCCGTGGCTGGGGCGCGCCGACGTGAACCGGACCTGGAAGTCGTGGCTGCGCGGCCCGTTCATCGGCTTCCCGTTCGGCGCGATCCCGGCCGGCGGCGCGGAGATACCCACCTTCCTGTCGTACGTGACGGAGAAGCGCCTGTCGAAGCACAAGGACGAGTGGGGCAAGGGCCGCCATCGAGGGCGTGGCGGGCCCGGAGTCGGCGGCGTCGGCCTCGGCGGCGGGCACGCTGGTGTCGATGCTGCCCCTGGGCCTGCCGACCACGGCGGTCGCGGCCGTGATGCTGGCCGCCTTCCAGCAGTACGGCATCCAGCCCGGCCCGCTCCTCTTCGAGCGTGAACCGGTCCTGGTGTGGGGCCTGATCGCCTCCCTGTTCGTCGGCATGGTGCTGCTGCTCGCGCTGAACCTGCCGCCGGCGCCGGTGTGGGCGAAGCTGCTGCGCATCCCGCGGCCGTACCTCTACGCCGGGATCATGTTCTTCGCGGCGGTCGGCGCGTACGCGGTCAGCGGTGAGGTGATCGACCTGGTGATCCTGCTGATCATCGGCCTGATCGGCTTCGGCATGCGCCGCTACGGGCTGCCCGTGCTGCCCGCCGTCATCGGTGTGATCCTCGGGCCGAACGCGGAGCAGCAGTTGCGGCGTGCCCTGCAGATCAGCGACGGCAGCGTCACGGGTCTGGTCAACACGCCGTTCGCGGTGACCGTGTACGCGGTGATCGTGCTGCTGCTGGTGTGGCCGCTGCTGAGGAAGGCGGTGACGTGGAGCCGCGCAGCGGCCTGACCCGGTCATCGCGGCACCCGTTCCCGGGTGCCGTCCGGGAAGCGGATCTCCACCTCCCCGGCCACGGCGACCCGCACGCGCGTTCCTGAAC
>NZ_JBEXSH010000808.1:0-4189 GCF_040613555.1 Streptomyces sp. NPDC006265 | reverse complement strand
GGAAGCCCTCGTACTGGACGTACTCGGGCTTTCGGCCGGTGCGGCGAGTGGGGGCCCCTGCTCGAGCGCAGTCGAGAGCGTGGGGGAGCGTGCCGGGCGTCGTGACGGGGCGAACGTTGCCTGCCGCGGCACTAGCGGACCGTCGGTTCCTCGTCGTCGTCGCCGGGCTTGTGCAGGGGGGTGCGGGACAGGAACAGGCCGAAGATCGGGGGCTTGGTCTGGAGCATTTCCAGGCGGCCGCCGTCGGCCTCCGCCAGGTCACGGGCCACGGCCAGGCCGATGCCCGTGGAGTTGCGGCCGCTGATCGCCCGTTCGAAGATCCGGGCGCCGAGGTCGGCGGGGACGCCGGGGCCCTCGTCCGTGACCTCGATGACCGCCTGGTTGCCGGTGACGCGGGTGCGCAGGGCCACCGTGCCGCCGCCGTGCATGAGGGAGTTCTCGATCAGCGCGGCCAGGACCTGCGCGACCGCGCCGGGCGTGCCCACCGCGAGCAGATGCCGTTTGCCGGAGCTGACGATCGCCCGCCCGGCGCTGCGGTACGCCGGCCGCCACTCCGCGAGCTGCTGCTGGATGACCTCGTCGAGGTCGAAGGAGACGGCGGAGCCGGTGCGCGGATCGCGCGAGTTCGTCAGCAGCCGTTCCACGACGTCCGTCAGCCGCTCGACCTGCGTCAGCGCGATCGTCGCCTCCTCCTTCACCGTGTCCGGGTCGTCGGTGAGGGTGATCTCCTCCAGCCGCATCGACAGCGCCGTCAGCGGGGTGCGCAGCTGGTGGGAGGCGTCCGCGGCCAGCCGACGTTCGGCGGTCAGCATGCGGGCGATGCGCTCGGCGGAGCCGTCCAGCACGTCCGCCACCCGGTCCAGCTCGGGCACCCCGTACCGCTTGTGCCGGGGCCGTGGATCGCCGGAACCGAGCCGCTCGGCCGTCTCCGCGAGGTCGGTCAGCGGCGACGCCAGCCGGTTCGCCTGGCGGACGGCCAGCAGCACCGCGGCCACCACCGCCAGCAGCGCGACCAACGCGATGATCAGCAGCGTCCGGCCGACCTCACGGGTCACCGAGGAGCGCGGTTCCTGGACGGTGACCGTCTCGCCCTCCTCGCCGGGCGCGGTCGCGCTGATGACGTCCCCGGCGGGCTTCGTGCCGACCTGGATGGGCGACTCCCCGGGGATGCGGATCACCGCGTAGTAGCGGTCCTGGGTGACCTGCTTGCGCAGCACCTCCGCGTCGACCTGCTGCGCCCCGAAGAGCCGGCTGTCGACGATGCTGGCGAGGCGGACCGCCTCGGACTCCACCCGTTCCTGGGCGCTGTTGCTGATCGTCCGGGTCTCGACGATGACGAGGGAGACGCCGAAGACGGCGATCACGACGAGCACCACGGCGAGCGTGGACTGGATCAGTCGGCGACGCATGTCCTGTTACCCGAGCCCGCCTCGCGGCTCAGCTCTTCTCGAAACGGAAACCCACACCGCGCACGGTGGCGATGTAGCGGGGGTTGGCCGCGTCGTCGCCGAGCTTCTTGCGCAGCCAGGAGATGTGCATGTCGAGGGTCTTGGTGGACGACCACCACGTCGTGTCCCAGACCTCCCGCATCAGCTGGTCACGGGTGACGACCCGGCCCGCGTCGCGCACCAGCACCCGCAGCAGGTCGAACTCCTTTGCGGTGAGCTGGAGCTCCTCCTCGCCCATCCAGGCGCGGTGCGACTCGACGTCGATGCGCACGCCGTGCGTGGCGGGCGGCTGCTGCGGCTCGGAGGCGCCGCGCCGGAGCAGGGCCCGCACCCGCGCGAGCAGCTCGGCGAGCCGGAACGGCTTGGTGACGTAGTCGTCGGCCCCCGCGTCGAGCCCGACGACGGTGTCCACCTCGTCGGCGCGCGCGGTGAGGATGAGGATCGGGATGGCGTGGCCTTCGCCCCGCAGGCGGCGCGCCACCTCCAGGCCGTCCATGCCGGGCAGACCGAGGTCGAGCACGACCAGGTCGACTCCGCCCTGCAGTCCGGCGTCGAGAGCGGTGGGTCCGTCCTCGCGGACCTCGACCTCGTAGCCCTCCCGGCGCAGAGCACGGGCCAGCGGCTCCGAGATGGACGCATCGTCCTCGGCGAGCAGTACACGGGTCATGAGGTGATGGTAGACCTGCGACGCCCTGAGCCGGGGTGTGACCGGAAGCCTTGATTCTTACCGCTGGCACACCCGGCTCTTACGAACCGGGGGTACGCGCACGAACCTCTGGGTGTGGGGTGCGATTGTGGTAAGGACCTTGGAAACGGGGCGTGCGGTTCCCCCGGAACCTGTGATCCGTGTCTCAAGCCCTTCCATATGCGGCGGTGTCCTGCCGTATGGTGATTCAACGCCTGTAGCACCACGGCGACCTTCGGAGGCTGTTTGCCCTGAGGGTCTCTTTTGTGTGCGGGCCGGTTCCCGCCGGCCCCCAACGTGAAACGACCTGTGGCCGGGCCTCGTAGTGCGGCGACGCGCGTAGAGGCGTGGATCCCGGTGGCGACCGCCCACCGCTTCGTGACCCGGAGCGGCCCCCCGTAGGCGTCGGACGGACGGCCGTACCCACCGGTGCCGGCAGCCCCCACCGGGCGCACCACCGCTGCCGCGGGGCGCGTCCCGAGCAGCAAGGAACGACCATGGCGTCCAGCCTGACGAAGGACTCGGCCCGACCGGGCACCCCCGGTGCCGAGAAGACCTTCTTCGGCCACCCCCGCGGACTGGCCACTCTGTTCATGACCGAGATGTGGGAGCGTTTCTCCTACTACGGCATGAGGGCCCTGCTCCCGCTGTACCTGGTGGCCCCGGGTGGCCTGCATCTGCCCGCGGGCACGGCGACGGCGATCTACGCCGTGTATCTGTCGCTGGTGTACCTGCTCACCCTGCCCGGCGGCTGGTTCGCCGACCGTCTGCTCGGTCCCCGCAAGACGGTCGCCGTCGCGGGCGTGGTCATCATGCTCGGCCACCTGTGCCTGGCGCTGCCCGCCGCCGCGAGCTTCTACGTCGGCCTGGGCCTCGTCGCCATCGGTTCCGGCCTGCTGAAGGCCAACATCTCCACGATGGTCGGCCACCTCTACGACGGCCCCGAGGACCCGCGCCGCGATGGTGGCTTCACCGTCTTCTACATCGGCATCAACCTCGGCGCCTTCATCGCGCCGCTGGTCATCGGCACCGTCGGTGAGAACGTCAACTGGCACCTGGGCTTCGCGCTGGCCGCGCTCGGCATGGCGCTGGGCCTCGTCCAGTTCCTGCTCGGCAGCCGCCACCTGAACGCGAAGAGCAGCGAGATCCCGACCCCGCTGACGCCCGCCGAGAAGGCGTCCACCCTGCGCAAGGGCCTGATCTGGCTGGCCGTCGCCGTGGTCTTCTACGGCCTCGTCGGCGGCACGGGCCACTTCACCCTGAACTGGGCGCTGATCCCGCTCACGCTCCTGGGCCTGCTCGTGCCGATCCTGGTCATCTCCCGCATCATGCGCGACAAGGACCTGGACTCCGGCGAGCGCTCGAAGGTGTCGGCGTACATCTGGTTCTTCGTCGCCGCCGCCGTGTTCTGGATGATCTACGACCAGGGCGGCTCGACCCTGTCGCTGTTCGCCGAGAAGAGCGCCGACAACACGATCTTCGGCTGGGAGTTCCCGGTCTCCTGGTACCAGTCGGTCAACCCGGTCCTGATCATGGCGCTGGCGCCCGTCTTCGCCTGGCTGTGGCTGTGGCTGAACCGGCGTGGCAAGGAGCCGAGCACCATCGTGAAGTTCGCCTCCGGTCTGGTGCTGGTGGGTGCGTCCTTCTTCCTCTTCCTCGCCCCGCTGGCGATCGCCGAGGGCGGTCACAAGGCCGCGGCGATGTGGCTGGTCGCGGTCTACTTCGTGCAGACCGTCGGTGAGCTGACGCTGTCCCCGGTGGGTCTGTCCGTGACGACGAAGATGGCGCCGGCGAAGTACGCCTCGCAGATGATGGGCGTCTGGTTCCTCGCGGTCACCGCGGGCGACTCCGTCACCGCGCTGCTGTCCAACCCGGCCGTCGGCGGGGTCAACCTCGACAAGACCGGCTTCGTGGCGCTGGAGGCGGCGCTCGCCGTGGTCGCCGGCTTCGCGGTGTACATGTACCGCAAGAAGGTCAAGGCCATGATGGGCGACGTCCGCTGATCGCTGCCGCCTGACGCCGGGTGACGGGCCGTCGCACCCCGGGTGCGACGGCC
>NZ_JBEXSH010000807.1:0-4192 GCF_040613555.1 Streptomyces sp. NPDC006265 | reverse complement strand
GCCCGCGTTGGTGGCGGCGCCGCCGAGCGCGGAGGCGGCGGCGAAGCCGACCAGCCCGATGACGAAGGTCCGCTTGCGGCCCACGAGGTCGGCGATCCGGCCGCCCAGCAGGAGCAGTCCGCCGAAGGCGAGGGTGTAGGCGGTGATCACCCACTGCCGGTTGCCGTCGGACATGCCGAGGCCGCGCTGTGCGGAGGGGAGGGCGATGTTCACGATGGTCGCGTCGAGCACGACCATGAGCTGGGCCAGGGCGATGACGACCAGGCCCCACCAGCGGCGCGGGTCGGTGTCCACGGGAGGGCCCTTTTCGCCTGTCCGGGTGACACTCATCCCGTCAGAAGACCACGGATCGGGGCGGCCTGCATCCGCGGATCCGTCGCCGCTGGTGGGGTGTCGGGCCATGGCTCCAGGACCACCTTTCCGATCGTGCCGCGGGTCTCCAGCGCGCGGTGCGCGGCAGCGGCCTCGGCGAGCGGGAAGCGCTGCACGGCCGGGGTGAGCCGGCCGGCGGCGGCCTCGGTGAGGGCGCGCAGTTCGAGGGTGCGGACGGGGTCGGGCCCGCCGGCCTTCCCCAGCATCACCGGGCCGAGGACCTGCTCGGAGACGCCGTCGACGAGGTAGGGCTCGCCGTCGCGGATGCCCTCGCCGGACCAGCCGAAGACGATGTGCTTGCCGCCGGGGCCGAGGAGGCCGACGGCCTCGCGGGCGATGTCGCCGCCGACGCCGTCGAAGACGACGGTCGCCCTCCGGCCGCCGAGATGCGCACGGACCTTCGCGGGCCAGGCGGGGTCCTTGTAGTCGACGGCGAGATCGGCGCCGCCCGCCTGCACGCGCGCGGTCTTCTCCGGCCCGCCCGCGAGGCCCACGACGGTCGCGCCGGCGTTCTTCGCGTACTGCACGAGCAGGGTGCCGATGCCTCCGGCCGCGGCCGGGACGATCGCCACCGAGCCGGGGCCGAGGTCGGCGAACTGGAGGATGCCCATCGTCGTACGGCCCGTGCCGATCATGGCGACGGCCTCGGCGAAGTCCAGGTTGCCGGGGATCTCGTGCAGGCGCTCGACCTCGGTGACGGCCAGCTCGGCGTAGCCCCCGGGGACGAAGCCGAGGTGGGCGACGACCCGCTTGCCGAGCCACGGACCGGCGACGCCCTCGCCCAGGGACTCGACGACTCCGGCGACCTCGCGGCCGGGGATGGTGGGCAGCGGTGTCCGCTCGGACGCCGGGCCGCCCCGCCTGTTGTCAGTGGTGGGGTGCAGCATGGGCGCATGGCGAGGAGAGCGGCGGGCGGTACGGGTGTGAAGGGCGCACGGCGACCGGAGGTGCGGCTGCCGGTGCTGGAGCCGTACGAGGGCGGCGGGCTGGAGCCGGACGGGGACTACGACGGGCTGGACTTCCGGGAGGCCGACCTCTCCGGGCAGGACGGGTCGGGCGCCCGTTTCATGGACTGCGCCCTGACGGGCTGCGCGCTGGACGAGACCCGGCTGCGGCATGCCCGCGTCCTGGACTCCACCCTCACCGCCGTCCGGGGCGTCGGCACCGACCTCGCCGAGGCCACCCTGCGCGATGTGGAGCTGACCGATGCCCGGCTCGGCGGACCGCAGTTGCACGGGGCGGTGCTGGAGCGGGTGCTGATCCGCGGCGGCAAGATCGACTATCTGAACCTGCGCACGGCCCGGCTCAGGGACGTCGTCTTCGAGGGCTGCGTCCTGGTCGAGCCGGATTTCGGCGGCGCCCGCCTGGAGCGCGTGGAGTTCGTCGACTGCGCCCTGAAGGGCGCCGACCTGCACGCGGCGACCCTCACGGACGTCGACCTGCGCGGCGCAGCGTCCCTGGAGATCACCCGCGGGCTGGACCGGCTGTCGGGGGCGGTGATCAGCTCGGCGCAACTACTGGACCTGGCACCGGTGCTGGCCGCGCAGTGGGGGATCCGCGTGGAGGGCTGACGCCCCGGCGGCGGCTCGGGACGGCGGCTCCGGCGGCGGCTACGGGAGGCGGGGGAAGCGGGCCTGGAGGGTCCAGATCGCCGGGTTCTCCGCGAGGTCGTCGTGCAGGTCGGTGAGGTCGGCGATCAGGTCGTGCAGGAAGTCCCGCGACTCGCGGCGCAGTTCGGAGTGGGAGACGGTGAGCGCGGGCTCCTCCGCGCGCATCCAGTCGGCCTCGATGTCCACCCAGCCGAAGCGGCGCTCGAACAGCATCCGGTCCGTCGACTCGGTGAAGTCCAGCTCCGCCCGCTGCGGCCGGGACGCCCGCGAGCCCGCCGGGTCCCGGTCGATCCGCTCCACGATGTCGCACAGCGCCCACGCGAAGTCGAGCACCGGCACCCATCCCCAGGCTGTGGACACCTCGTGGTCCGTCTTGGTGTCCGCCAGATAGACGTCCCCGCAGAACAGGTCGTGCCGCAGTGCCCGGACGTCCGCGCGGCGGTAGTCGGTCTGCGGAGGGTCGGGGAAGCGGTTGGAGAGGGCGTAGCCGATGTCGAGCACGGGGGTGATGGTGTCACGCGATCGTAGGATCACGAGCGTGGCCCGATCTGTACGTCTTGTCCCCACGCTGCCCGCCGCCTCCCTGCTGGCCTGCGCGCTCGTCCTCAGCGCGTGCGGCGGCGGGGTGCACGGAAGCCCGGGCGGCTCCGGCGTCCGCGACCCGTACTTCCCGAAGGCCGGCAACGGCGGCTACGACGTCACCCACTACGGCCTGCGCCTCGCCTACGACCCCGACGCCCACCACCTCACCGGCACCGCCACTCTCACCGCCCGGGCGGCCGAAGACCTCTCCGCGTTCAACCTCGACCTGCTCGGCATGGACGTCGAGCAGGTCACCGTCGGCGGCGAGACCGCCCGCTGGAACCGCGCCGGACAGGAACTCACCGTCCGGCCGCACGACGACATCGACCGGGACGGCACGTTCCGTGTGACCGTCCGCTACTCCGGAACGCCTGAGACCGTCACCGACCCGGACGGCTCCCAGGAGGGCTGGCTGCGCACCACGGACGGGGTGCTCGCGCTCGGCGAGCCGACGGGGTCGATGGCGTGGTTCCCCGGCAACCACCACCCCTCCGACAAGGCGGCCTACGACCTCGCGGTGACCGTGCCGAAGGGGCTGCAGGCCGTCTCCAACGGGGAGTTGCGCAGCGAGCGGACCGCGCGGGGCCGTACGACGTTCGTGTGGCACAGCGGCGAGCCGATGGCGAGCTACCTCGCCACCCTCGCGATCGGCCGCTTCGACGTCAGCCGCTCCAGGGCCGGGGACCTGCCCCTGTACTCGGCCGTCGACCCGGCCGAGGCGGCGGCGAGCCGACCCGTGCTCGGGCGGATTCCGGAGGTGCTGCGGTGGGCGGAGCGGAGGTTCGGGCCGTACCCCTTCTCCTCCACCGGCGCGATCGTCGACAGTGCGGCCTCCGTCGGCTACGCCCTGGAGACGCAGACCCGGCCGGTGTTCCCCGGCGCCCCCGACATCACGCTGCTCGTCCATGAGCTGGCCCACCAGTGGTACGGCGACTCCGTCACGCCCGAGAGCTGGCGGGACATGTGGCTCAACGAGGGGTTCGCGACCTACGCGGAGTGGCTGTGGGAGGAGGACCACGGCGGCGACAGCGCGCAGGAGACGTTCGACGCGGTGTACTCCGGCGCGTACTTCGACACGAAGGAGGCCGGGGAGGAGATCTGGGAGTTCCCGCCGGCGGACCCGCCGAACGCCGGGCAGATCTCCGACCCGCCCGTGTACTGGCGGGGGGCCATGGTGCTGCAGAAGCTGCGTCAGGTCGTCGGGGACGACCGGTTCTTCTCGATCCTGCGGGGGTGGGCGGTCACGTACCGGCACGGCAACGCCGATACCGCCGACTTCACGGCCTATGTGGAGAAGCGGGCGCCCGGGAAGGACCTGGAGGGCGTCTGGGACGCGTGGCTGTACGGGGAGGGAAAGCCGGAGCAGCCCTGAACTCTCACGGCCCGGTCAGTTCCTTGCGCAGGACCGTGCAGCGGCGCCCCATCTGCCTGTCCTCACGATGGTCGACGACCTCGTGTCGCGCCCCGTGGCGGAGCCGGCGATGCGGCACAGCCCCGCGCCCCTGAGGGCGAAGCCCCCGGGCCGGACGTCCGGCCCGGGGGCTCCCCGCGAAACGCTCAGGCGTCCGTCAGACGTTCACGCCGAAGTCCTGGGGCGATGCCGACCAGGCCCGAGGCGTAGCCCTGGC
>NZ_JBEXSH010000806.1:0-4198 GCF_040613555.1 Streptomyces sp. NPDC006265 | reverse complement strand
GGCACGTACCGGTTCAAGAACGTCCGCGCAGCCCACATTCGCAATCTTCTCCTCTGCCGTGACACTCCGGTAAGCTAGGGCACCGTCGAGGCGTTGTACGAAGGGGCGGTAAAGGTGAGCGCGAGCGGCACGGCCGCGGCCGGACAGGTCGAGCACATGCTGCGCCAGGTCACGCCCGGGCGTTACGACGCCTACGAGGCTCTCCTGCGCGCGCTCGCGACCCCGCACACCGGCCAGATCTGGATGCTCCTGTGGCACGGGCAGGCCGGCTCCCCCGACGCCCAGTACGGAAACATGGACGTCGAGGGCTGCGGCTACGCCCCCTGCGTGACCTCCGCCCAGGAGCTCTCCGCCAGCGGTTGGAACCGCTCGTACGAGGTGATCGACGGAGTCGACGTCGCCCGGGCCCTCTACCCCGACCACTTCGGCCTCTGGCTCAACCCGCACGCCCCCGGCGGCGGCGTCGGCATCCCCTGGCTCGACCTGCGCCGGATCGCCACGGGCCTGGACCGCCAGCCCGCAGGCCCCCTGCGCCTGTCCGAACCCGCCATCGAGGTCCCGCAGTTCTACGCCCTGCTCGCGCAGAACGCCCACCGCACCCCGGCCGTCCGCTCCCTGCGCCGGGCCTGGGTGCAGCCCGCGCTCGGGGCGCCGTACCTCGCCATCGGACTGGATGTGTACGACACCTCGCCGCCGGCCGTGGACTCCGTGCGCGCGATGATGCAGCAGTCCCTCGGCGCCGTACCGGACGGGCTCCCCGTGTCGACCGTCGCCATGTCCGACGAGCACGACCCGGTGGCCATGTGGCTGCGCGCGAACGCCCGCCCGTTCTACGACCGCGAGGCCCATGCCACCGCCCCCGTCCAGGCGCCGGTCTCCGGCTACGGATACCCTCCGGCGCAGGGCCGGTTCTGACCGGCTCGAAGTCGCCCCCGCAGTCCTTCCCGGACCACCCCTCGAACGCGATAGTCGCTCAGCTCTCCGCGCGTAGATAGGGGCGACAAGCGCCATGATGTCCTAAAGTGCCCCTGTCTTGGCGCGTCCGACCCTCGCTACCCGCTGTCCGGATAACGGAACCCTGCAGACAGCATCACGTTTACGCATCCTTTCACCGCCAAGTCTGGCAACAGATCGCCAAAGCGTTGAAGACTCCCCGCAAGACACGGGCCGGGTCGGTCTTGTGTACGAGACAAACAAAACCGCTACAGCGGCAGCCAGGGGGTCGGCGATCGCCGGCCCGAGAGGGGTCAATCGCACCGTGACCGCACCGATCGAGACCACCGGGGCGGAAGCCGGAGCACAGCCCGAGGCCGTGCTCTCCGGGGTCAAGAAGAGCCAGATCGAAGGGCGCTCGCTCAGCCAGATCGCCTGGATGCGCTTCAAGCGGGACAAGGTGGCGATGGCGGGAGGCGTCGTCGTCATCCTGCTCACGCTGATGGCGGTGTTCTCCAAGCCGATCCAGTGGATCTTCAACCTCGATCCCAACCAGTTCAACCAGGACCTCATCGACCCCGCGCTGCTCGCCCCCAAGGGCGGCTGGGGAGGAATGAGTTGGGACCACCCGCTCGGCGTGGACCCCCAGTACGGCCGGGACATGCTCGCCCGCATCATCGACGGCTCCTGGGTCTCCCTCCTGGTCGCGGGCGGCGCCACGCTGCTGTCCGTGTGCATCGGCACCGTGCTCGGTGTCGTCGCCGGTTACTACGGCGGCTGGATCGACAGCGTGATCAGCAGGCTGATGGACACGTTCCTGGCCTTCCCCCTGCTGCTGTTCGCGATCTCGATCTCCGCCTCCGTGCAGGACGGGTTCTTCGGCCTCGAAGGCCTGCCGCTGCGCATCTGCGTGCTGATCTTCGTGATCGGCTTCTTCAGCTGGCCGTACATCGGCCGCATCGTGCGCGCCCAGACGATGACCCTGCGCAAGCGGGAGTTCATCGAGGCCGCCACGAGCCTCGGGGCACGCGGCCCGTATGTCCTGTTCCGGGAACTGCTCCCGAACCTCGTCGCGCCGATCCTCGTCTACTCGACGCTGATCATCCCGACGAACATTCTGTTCGAGGCCGCGCTGAGCTTCCTCGGCGTCGGTATCGCTCCGCCGCAGGCTTCCTGGGGCGGCATGCTCAGCAACGCTGTGGATCTCTACACGGCTGATCCGCAGTACATGTTCGTGCCCGGACTGGCGATCTTCATCACCGTCCTGGCCTTCAACCTGCTGGGTGACGGGCTGCGTGACGCCCTCGACCCTCGCAGCAAGTGATCCATCGAATGAGGGGGCTTCCTCAGGTGAAGACGAGAAGGGTGACCGCCGGCGTTGCGTCGGTCCTGGCACTGTCGCTGGGTGCTGCCGCGTGCGGCGGCGGAGGTGACGACAACGACGGGGGAGGCAACGGCAAGAAGGACGCCGCGCTGAACTCGATCGTCAACGCGTCGGACAAGAAGGGAGGGACGGCCACGTACGAGCACTCGGACGTGCCGGACTCCCTCGACCCGGGCAACACGTACTACGGCTGGGTCCAGAACTTCTCCCGCCTCTACGGCAGGACGCTCACCACGTTCAAGCCGGCGGCGGGCAAGGCGGGCCTGGAGGTCGTGCCGGACCTCGCCGAGGGACTCGGCAAGTCCAGCCCGGACGCCAAGACCTGGACGTACAAGCTGCGTGCGGGTGTGAAGTTCCAGGACGGCACCCCGGTGACGTCCAAGGACGTCAAGTACGCCATCGAGCGCTCCAACTTCGCGCCGGAGGCACTGTCCAACGGCCCGACGTACTTCAAGGCGTACCTGGAGGGCGGCGACAAGTACCAGGGCCCCTACAAGGACAAGTCCGCCGAGGGCATCAAGTCCATCGAGACGCCGGACGACCGGACGATCGTCTTCAAGCTGAAGCAGCCGTTCGCCGACTTCGACTACCTGGCGACGTTCTCGCAGACGGCCCCCGTGCCGCAGGCCAAGGACACCGGCGCGAAGTACGTGCAGGCCATCCAGTCCTCCGGCCCGTACCAGTTCCAGTCCTACGAGGAGGGCCGCGGCGCCACCCTCGTGCGCAACAAGCAGTGGGACCCCAAGACGGACCCGGTCCGCAAGGCCCTGCCGGACAAGATCACGATCAAGTTCAAGGTCAACCCGGTCACGGTCGACAACAACCTGATCTCCGACAAGATCACGGCTGACGCGGCCGGCACGGGTGTGCAGCCGCAGACCCAGCCGAAGGTGCTGCGCGGCAAGCTCGCCGACCAGACGGACAGCTCCTACGCGGGCGCCACGCAGTACATCGCGCTCAACGTGAACGTGAAGCCGTTCGACAACGCCGACTGCCGCAAGGCCGTTCAGTGGGGCCTCGACAAGCAGTCGGTGCTCGACGCCATGGGCGGTTCGCCGAAGGGCGACGTGGCGACCACGCTGCTGCCGCCGTCGGTGAACGGTTACACCAAGTTCGACACCTACGCCACCGACGGTCACAAGGGTGACGTGGCCAAGGCCAAGGCGTCGCTGAAGGCGTGCGGCAAGCCGAACGGCTTCAACACGATCCTGACGGCCCGCTCCGACCGCCCCGCCGAGATCGCCGCGGCGACCGCCATCCAGGCGTCGCTGAAGAAGATCGGCGTCAACGTCGAGATCAAGCAGTTCCCCTCCGGCAAGTACTTCTCCAACTTCGCCGGTGTCCCGAGCTACGTCCACGACAACAAGCTCGGCATGCTCTCGATGGCGTGGGGTGCCGACTGGCCGACCGGCTACGGCTTCCTCGACCAGATCGTCAACGGTGCCGCCATCAAGCCCTCGGGCGGCAACAACCTGATGGAGCTGGACGACCCGAAGATCAACAAGGCCCTGACGGACGCGATCGCCAACACCGACGACGCGGCCCGCACCAAGGCCTGGGGTGACATCGACAAGATGGTGCTCGACAACGCCTCGGTCGTCCCGCTGGTCTACCGCAAGAACCTGCTGCTCCGGCCGACGTCCGCGACGAACGTCACGGTCACGCAGGCCTACCTCGGCATGTACGACTACCTGCTGATGAGCTCCTCGAAGTAGTTCAGCAGGCCGGATCCTTTCGAAAGGCAGGTGAAGGCACCGGGTGGGGCGCGCCGCCGTCACCCCCCCCGCCCCCCCCCCCCCCGGCACCGGGTGGGGCGGACAACAACCAAGCCGCCTAGGAGCCGGGCGGGGTGTAGGGGGGGGGGCGGCACGGCACCAACCG
>NZ_JBEXSH010000805.1:0-4198 GCF_040613555.1 Streptomyces sp. NPDC006265 | reverse complement strand
GGTGCCCGCGGTGTCCGGTGCGTGCTCTCGGCGTGCCGGACGAAAGCCCTCGTACTGGACGTACTTGGGATTTCGGTTGGTGCGGCGAGTGGGGGTACCCCCTGCTTGAGCGGAGTCGAGAGCTTGGGGGAGCGTGCCGGGCGCCGTGGGTGCTGTGCGGGACCTTCGAAACACCCCCTAGGTCCGGCGGCACCCCCTCACGCCAGCAGCCCCCGCAGCGGGAACGCCGCCCGCCGGGTCGCCAGCACCGCCTGGTCCAGCCGGTCCGCCGGGTCGTAGCCCTCGTCCCAGCCGGACCAGCTCACGGGCCAGCGCCCGTCCGTCATCCGCGCCGGGGCCAACTGCCGCGTCTTCGCGAACACTTCCTGCCGCCAGCCCTCGGGAATCATCGCCTCGGGCTCCACGGGCCACCCGGCCGCGATCGCGACCAGGTGCGTCCAGGAGCGCGGCACCACGTCGACCACGGCGTAACCGCCCCCGCCGAGGGCCACCCACCGCCCGTCGGCGTACTCGTGCGCCAGGTCGTGACAGGCCACCTGCACCGCCCGCTGCGCGTCCAGCGACACCGCCAGGTGCGCCAGCGGATCCTCGAAGTGCGTGTCGGCCCCGTGCTGCGTCACCAGCACCTGGGGCCGGAAGTCGGCGATCAGCTCCGGCACGACGGCGTGGAAGGCCCGCAGCCACCCCGCGTCGCCCGTCCCGGCCGGCAGCGCCACGTTCACCGCCGAGCCCTCCGCGGAGTCCGCCCCGGTCTCCTCCGGCCACCCGGTCTGCGGGAACAGCGTCTGGGGATGCTCGTGCAGCGAGATCGTCAGTACCCGCGGGTCCTCCCAGAACGCCGCCTGGACCCCGTCCCCGTGATGCACGTCGACGTCGATGTACGCGACCCGCTCCGCCCCGAGCTCCAGCAGCCGCGCGATCGCCAGCGAGGCGTCGTTGTAGATGCAGAACCCGGACGCACCGCCCGGCATCGCGTGGTGCAGCCCGCCCGCGAAGTTCACCGCGTGCAGCGCCTCACCCCGCCACACGGCCTCCGCCGCCCCCACCGACTGCCCGGCGATCAGCGACGACACCTCGTGCATCCCGGCGAACGCCGGATCGTCCATCGTCCCCAGCCCGTACGACTGGTCCGCCGCTCCCGGATCCGCCGACGCGGCCTTCACCGCCTCGATGTAGTCCTGGCGGTGGACAAGCCTCAGCGTCGACTCCCCGGCCGCCTTCGCGGCGACCACCTCCACCTCACGGTCCAGCCCGAAGGCATCGACCAGTCTCCGGGTCAGGGCGAGCCGGACCGGGTCCATCGGATGCCCCGGACCGAAGTCATAGCCCGTTACTGCCTCGTCCCACATCAGCTGTGCGCGGCCGCTCATGCCCGCCACCGTATCGGTCCGGTTGAGCCTCGAACGACCGGGCGTACACCAGCGTCACCAGCACCAACACCATCGGCACGAGCATGGCCCCGCGGTAGCTCCACAGATCCCCGAGCGCCCCGACCAACGGCGAGCCGATCAAGAACCCCACATAGTTGAAGACATTCAGCCGCGCGACGGCCGCGTCCGACGCCCCCGGGAACAGCCGCCCGGCCGCCGCGAACGTCTGCGGCACCAGCACGCACAATCCCAGCCCCAGCAGCGTGAACCCCAGCATCCCGACCCACGCCCCGGGCGCCCCGGCCACCACGGCGAACCCACCCGCCGCCACCAGCGCCCCGCCCCGCACCACCGCGGCCGCCCCGAACCGCCGCACCCCGAGGTCCCCGATCGCCCGACCCAGCAGCGTGGTGACCATGTACACGTTGTACGGCACCGTCGCCATCTGCTCCGAGCTGCCGAGCACGTCCTGAAGGTACTTGGCACTCCAGTTGGAGACCGTCGAGTCCCCGATGTACGCGACCGTCATCACCAGACACAGCGGCAACAGCCACTTGAAGACGAGGACCTGGCCCTCCCCGGCCGGCTTCTCCGCCTCGTCCGCCGCACCGCCCCCGTCGTCGACGTACCACCGGCTCCCCACCAGCACGGCCGGCAGCAGCACCAGCACGACCGGCAGGTACGACACCCACAGCGCCAGATGCCAGTGCGCCCCCACCCACGCCAGCGAGGCCCCGACGATCCCGCCCAGGCTGTACGCCGCGTGAAAACTGAGCATGATGCTGCGCCCGTACGACCGCTGCAGACTCACCCCGAGCATGTTCATCGACGCGTCCAGCACCCCGACGGCGAGACCGAACGCCGCGAGCGCGACACCGAGCTCCACCATCCGCTCCCCGGCCCCGACGCCGAGCAGCGCCAGCAGCACCACGGGCTGGGACCACCGCAGCAGCCGACTCGGCCGTACCCGCTTCACCAACCGCTCGGTGGTCACGCTGCCGACCCCGGCGAGGATCGGCACAGCGGCCAGAAACGCGGGCAGCAGCGCGTCGGACACCCCGTACCGGTCCTGGATGGCCGGGATCCTCGTCACGAGCAGCGCGAAGGCGACACCCTGCACCAGGAAGCCGAACGCCAACGAGCCCCTGCCGCGCCGCAGCACATCAGTCATGGCGGCGAGCGTAGGGCCCCGGCCTACCCGTGGGTAGATCCAGCCAAAGATGAATTTCCCTCATCTCTGCGCTGGTCGGCCTCAAGCGGCCATGGCCGGTTCGGCCGCCCTGGCCCCACCCTCCGCGGCGGCCTCGGCCTCCGCGGTGAGCATCCGCTCCATGGGCCCGGCCCCGAACGCACCGCCGCCCACGATCCCGGCCCCCACAGCGGCGACGAGGACGACCGACCCGAGCCACACCATGGTGTCCACCGGCACGGTGCACGCCCCCACGATCCGCAGCACGCACTCCGCGAGCAGCACCCCGCCCCACACCGTCGAGAAGACCCGCTCCTTGCGCCGGAAGTCCGCCGACGCGGCGGCGGTCCCGTCCATCAGCCGCCCCCAGGCGGCCTCCTTGGCCACGTCCTTGACGAGGAACGGCTTCAGCGCGGCGGTCATCATCGGCCGCCCGAGCACGACGGACACGAGTATCCCGATGCCCACCGTGCTGCTGACCCCGCTGTCCTTGGCGAGCATCAGCCGTGGATCACCGGAGACGAAGCCGAGCACCAGCGAAACGACGTTCACGACCAGGATGAGGCCGGCGATCCCGTTGACCGCTCGCTCCGTGACCGCGGCCCACCCGGTCCGCAGGGCCGGGACGACGCTGCTCCAGGCCAGTGCGGCGAAGGTGCTGATCCCGAAGCCGTCCTTGAGCAGGTAGTACGCCCCGATGGGCACGGCCACGTCCAGGATCAGCGGCAGGAAGAGGTTCGGCTTGCCCGTCTCCGTGTCGCTCGTCTTCGTCGTCATGCCCTCAGAGTGTCGTCCGGCGATCCGCGTCGGTAGAAACGATCGTCCGAACCTCCGCATGACAGATGTCAGACAAGCAGGTCAGCCAACTCTCCCATGTCGGAGAAGAGTTGATTGGCCCCCGCGAGCTTCTCCGACGGCGTCATCGCGGTGAACCCGTACACGTCCATCCCGGCCGCGACGGCCGCCTGCACTCCCAGCGGACTGTCCTCGACGACGACACACCGCCCCGGCGCGACCCCCATCCGCTCGGCCGCGTACAGGAAGAGGTCAGGGGCCGGTTTGCCCCGCCCGACGTCCTGCGAACTGAAGATCCGCTTCTCGTCGAACCACCGGTCGAGCCTGGTCGTCCGATGCCCCACCCTGATCCGCTCATGGCTACCGGAGGAGGCGACGCAGTACGGAACTCCGTCCGCGGCCAGCTTCTCCAGCACCTCGGAGGCCCCGGCGACGGCCACGAGTTCCTGCTTGAAGGCCGTGAACACTCGCGTGTGGAAGATGTCGTCGAAGTCCTCCGGCAACCGTCGTCCGGTCCGCTCGAGGACGAGCTCATGAATGCGGTGCATCGCAGATCCCATGTAGTCCCGAATGGACTCCTCGTAGGAGGTGGGGTGCCCCAGCTCGGTGAGATACGCAGCGAGCAACCGGTTGGAGATGGGCTCACTGTCGACAAGCACGCCGTCATTGTCGAAAATCACGAGGTCATAGCGCATGGGGTCGAGCTTAAACGCAGAAAACCCCCGCATCAGAAGATGCGGGGGTTTTCTCAAAAATTGTTCGGCGGCGTCCTACTCTCCCACAGGGTCCCCCCTGCAGTACCATCGGCGCTGTAAGGCTTAGCTTCCGGGTTCGAAATGTAACC
>NZ_JBEXSH010000804.1:0-4207 GCF_040613555.1 Streptomyces sp. NPDC006265 | reverse complement strand
CCCGGCCCCCCCGGCGAACCCGGCGTGCGGCTGCGCTGCTACCCGGACGTGCACCGGCCCCGCGCCCGGATGTTCGGCACGGCCGCCTACGACGACCTGTACGAGCAGGCGGCCGCCCTGCTGCACGCCCTCGCCGCCAACCACCCCCTCGTCGACGGCAACAAGCGCACCGCCTGGCCGGCCACCGCCACCTTTCTCGCCCTCAACGGCGTCGACCTGGCCGGGGCGGATCAGGACACGGCGTACGCGCTGGTCGTCGACGTCGCCTCCGGGAGCCGAGGCGGAGGGCGGGAGGATCGCCGGACGGCTGAGGGGGTTGTGACGTCGGTCCCACCCACAGGTGACCCGGGCCGGTCCGCGCATCGACCGGCTCGGGGCGCCGGTAGGGTGGCCCGGTTGTCATACGTAGCCGAGCCGTCAGGCTCCCTCGCACGAGCCGCCCGACCCCCAACGGAGACCGTGACTACCACCGCCGGCACCAGTTCTGCCTCGCACCACCTGTCCCCGGCGTTCCCCGGCCGCGCCCCCTGGGGTACCGCCGGCAAGCTGCGAGCCTGGCAGCAGGGAGCGATGGAGAAGTACATCCAGGAACAGCCGCGGGACTTCCTCGCGGTCGCCACCCCCGGCGCCGGCAAGACGACCTTCGCGCTGACGCTGGCCTCCTGGATGCTGCACCACCACGTCGTGCAACAGGTGACCGTCGTCGCCCCGACCGAGCACCTGAAGAAGCAGTGGGCCGAGGCCGCGGCGCGGATAGGGATCAAGCTCGACCCGGAGTACAGCGCCGGGCCGCTCGGCCGGGAGTACCACGGCGTCGCCGTGACGTACGCCGGTGTCGGCGTCCGGCCGATGCTGCACCGCAACCGGGTGGAGCAGCGCAAGACGCTCGTCATCCTCGACGAGATCCACCACGCCGGTGACAGCAAGTCCTGGGGCGAGGCCTGTCTCGAGGCCTTCGAGCCCGCGACCCGACGGCTCGCCCTGACCGGTACGCCCTTCCGGTCCGACACCAACCCCATCCCCTTCGTGACGTACGAGGAGGGGAACGACGGGATCCGGCGGTCCGCCGCCGACTACACCTACGGCTACGGCAACGCCCTCGCCGACAACGTCGTGCGGCCCGTCATCTTCCTCTCCTACAGCGGCAACATGCGCTGGCGCACCAAGGCCGGAGACGAGATCGCGGCCCGGCTCGGCGAGCCCATGACCAAGGACGCCATCAGCCAGGCCTGGCGCACCGCGCTGGATCCGCGCGGCGAGTGGATGCCGTCCGTGCTGCGCGCGGCGGACCAGCGGCTGACCGAGGTACGGAAGGCCATCCCGGACGCGGGCGCCCTCGTCATCGCCTCCGACCAGGACTCGGCGCGCGCCTACGCCAAGCTCATCCGGGAGATCACCGGCAGCAAGGCGACCCTCGTCCTGTCGGACGACTCCGGCGCCTCCGAGCGCATCGACGAGTTCAGCGCGAACAACGACCGGTGGATGGTCGCGGTGCGGATGGTGTCCGAGGGCGTCGACGTGCCCCGGCTCGCGGTGGGCGTCTACGCCACCACCATCTCGACGCCCCTCTTCTTCGCCCAGGCCGTCGGGCGTTTCGTGCGGTCCCGGCGGCGCGGCGAGACCGCCTCCGTGTTCCTGCCGACCGTGCCCGACCTGCTCTCCTTCGCCAACGAGATGGAGCGCGAGCGCGACCACGTCCTCGACAAGCCCAAGAAGGAGGGCGAGGAGGACCCGTACGCCGAGTCCGAGAAGGAGATGGACGAGGCGAACCGGGAGCAGGACGAGGACACCGGCGAGCAGGAGCAGTTCTCCTTCGAGGCGCTGGAGTCCGAGGCCGTCTTCGACCGGGTCATGTACAACGGCGCCGAGTTCGGTATGCAGGCCCACCCGGGCAGCGAGGAGGAGCAGGATTACCTCGGCATCCCGGGGCTGCTCGAACCCGACCAGGTGCAGCTGCTGCTGCAGAAGCGGCAGGCCCGGCAGATCGCGCACAGCCGCAAGAAGCCGGACGAGGAAGCCGACCTGCTCGAAATGCCCGCCGAGCGGCGACCGGTCGTCTCCCACAAGGAGATGATGGAGCTGCGGCGGCAGCTCAACACGATGGTCGGCGCGTACGTCCACCAGAGCGGCAAGCCGCACGGGGTGATCCACACGGAGCTGCGGCGCGTGTGCGGGGGGCCTCCGGCGGCTGAGGCGACGGCGGGGCAATTGCGGCAGCGGATCACCAAGGTGCAGGAGTGGGCGACCCGGATGAAGTGACGCCCCTCGCCGGCCCTGCCGGACGTTCCGGATGCGTGGGTGTCGTGTGTGCGCTTGGTGCAGGGGGCGTCCCGTGGTGCACGTACCCGGGCAAACGGAGCCACCCTTGCCCGGATTCTGGACGGAGCCTTCCGCTCAGCGAACCTGCTTCGCTACTGTCCGGCTACGCACACGCCCCGTGGCAGCGCCGCCGCGGAGCGCAGCCGTGAAGCGACGCGGCCCGGAGAGGCCGGGCCGCCGGCCGATCGGCGGCCTCTGAAGCGCGTTACCGACGGGACTCGGTGACGCATCCGCCGACCGGGGGGCCGCCGACCTCACCACTAAGGAGTGGGCGTCGTGACCGCGGAGACCTCCCAGACGCTCGACCGGGGACTACGTGTCCTCAAGCTGCTCGCCGACACGGACCACGGGCTGACCGTGACCGAACTCTCCCTCCGGCTGGGTGTGAACCGGACCGTCGTGTACCGGTTGCTCGCCACGCTGGAGCAGCATGCCCTCATACGCCGTGACCTCGGCGGACGTGCCCGGGTCGGGCTCGGGGTGCTGCGGCTGGGCCGGCAGGTCCACCCGCTCGTACGGGAGGCCGCGATGCCGGCGCTGCGGTCACTGGCCGAGGACATCGGCGCGACGGCGCACCTGACCCTGGTCGACGGGGCGGACGCGCTGGCCGTGGCCGTCGTGGAGCCGACCTGGACGGACTATCACGTCGCCTACCGTGCCGGATTCCGTCATCCCCTGGACCGTGGCGCCGCCGGCAAGGCGATCCTCGCGGCCCGGCAGCACCCGATGACCGACCCCGGCTACATGCTGACGCACGGCGAGCTGGAGGCGGGCGCCTGCGGGGCGGCGGCGCCGCTGCTGGGCGTGACGGGCGTCGAGGGCAGCGTGGGTGTGGTGATGCTGGCCGAGGCGGTACCGGAGCGCGTGGGGCCACGGGTCGTCGACGCGGCCCGGGAGGTCGCGGAGGCGCTGCGCTGAGGGCCGACGGGCTCCCCGCAGGGGTCCCGTACGCCCTGGTCCCGGCCGTGTCCTCCTCCGCGTTAGATTGATCCCGTGTTCTCTCGCCTCACGCGCCCCCAGGCCATCGCCGTCTGCGCTCTGCCCGTCGTGGCCCTGTTCGCGACGGCGGTGCTGGCGCCGTTGCCGTTCTCGGTGGCGCAGCCGGGGCTGACGGCGAACGTGCTGGGCGAGAACAAGGGCACGCAGGTGATCACCATCTCGGGTGCGCCGGTCCGGGACACCCGGGGTCAGCTGCGGATGACCACCATCGAGGCGACCTCCCCGGACACCAGGGTCTCGCTTCCCGACGTCATCGACAGCTGGTTCCGCACCGACCAGGCGGTCATGCCGCGCGACTCCGTCTACCCGAGCGGGGACAACGTCAAGGAGATCGAGCGGCACAACGAGAAGCAGATGAAGGAGTCCCAGGACGCGGCGACGCAGGCCGCGCTGGGGTACCTCGGTCTCGACGACAAGGACGTCGAGGTCGGTCTGAAGCTCGCGGACGTGGGCGGGCCCAGTGCGGGGCTGCTCTTCTCCCTCGGGATCGTCGACAAGCTCGACGGCGACGGCACCGGCGGGGATCTCACCGGCGGCCGGGTCATCGCCGGCACGGGCACGATCGACGCGGCCGGCCGGGTCGGTGCGGTGGGGGGCGTCGCCCTCAAGACCCAGGCCGCGAAGCGGGACGGGGCGACGGTGTTCCTGGTCCCCAAGGCGGAGTGCGGTGACGCGCGCGCCGAGCTGCCGAAGGGTCTGCGGCTGATTCCGGTGACCACGCTGAAGAGCACGGTGAGTTCACTGACGGCCCTGGAGACGGGGAAGGGCTCCGTCCCCAGCTGCTAGTGCCGCGACAGGCAACGTTTGCCCGTTGAGGAGCGGCGTTTGGTGCGTGCTCTCGGCGTGCCGGCCGGAAGCCCTCGTACTGGACGTACTCGGGGTTTCGGCC
>NZ_JBEXSH010000803.1:0-4208 GCF_040613555.1 Streptomyces sp. NPDC006265 | reverse complement strand
TCGCTCGAGCGGGGGGACCCCCACGCCGCACGGTGCGAAGGGACAGGTGGCTCCGCCACATGACCCTCCGCACCGCACGCCGATCGCACGCACCGAACGCCGTTCCTTCTCCTGCGGAGATCCATCAGAAGCCCCCCAGGCGCGGCGCCCGTCCCAAGGAGAGCGGCACCCCGCTACGCCGGGCTGCACCACCCGGCCCCAGCGGCGACCCCGGGCGCCCTACGGACGTACAGATCGCGGTCCCGCCACGTCCGCCCCCAGTTCCCCGACCCGCCTCCGCAGCTCCCGGTCCGCCGTGATCACCAGGACGGAACGGTCGCCGGCCGCGGCCACCACCTCGACGATGTGGTCGTCTCCGCTGCCCCCGGCGGACGACACCCGTACCCCGGGTACGGACTCCACCCCCCGGGCCGTCCCCTCCACGACCAGCACGATCTCCACCGGCCCGGACACGGCGGGAACCCCCTGCGACGCCAACCGGTCCCGCAACCGCTCCGCCGCGCCCCGACGGTCCCGCCACCACCCGTCCGGCACCGACCCGACGACGTTCGCGGCGTCGACGACGACCAGGACAGGCGCGGTGGCGTTCATATGGCCAGGGTCGCACGGGAGATGGGCGCGAGGCAGGGGTGGGCGGCGCGCGGGCCGGGTCGGCCGCATAAAGTGAACACGTGAACGGCGACTGGCTCATCCGCGGCCGCGACGGCCGCCTCACTGTCTATCTGCCCTCCGGCGACGCCGTCCTGTGCCGTGCGGAACGCGGCCCCGCCGGCTCCTGGGAGGACGCTTCGCGTACCGTCGGCGGCAGTCAGAAGCTGCACCCGGGCGCGGCGGTCGGCCAGGGTGCCAACGGGTACGCGCACCTGGCCGCCTGGCGCCCCACCGCGCCGGGGGAGTCGGGCCTCGTGCACTCCACGCACTTCCGGCCCGGGCTCGCGCCCCTGGACTGGGTCCCCATCGGCCACCCGGACCAGAAGGGCGAGCACCTTGCGCCGGAAGTTGGGCCGGTCGAGCTCGGTGCCCCACACGGTCTCGTAGACCTGCTGGAGCTCGCCGAGGGTGAACTCGGGCGCGCAGAAGGCTGTGGCGAGACACGTGTACTCGAGCTTGGCGCCGACGCGGTCGTGGGCGTCGGCCAGGATGCGGTCGTGGTCGAAGGCGAGCGGCCCCGCCGTGCCGTACGGCACCCAGCGGGCCTGTGCCGCGTCGCTGCCGCCGTGTGCCTCGGGGGCGTCGGGCAGCAGTGCGGCGAAGGCGACCGACACCACCCGCATCCGGGGATCGCGATCGGGCTCGCTGTAGGTCCGCAGCTGCTCCAGATGGAGACCCGAGACGTCCGACAGGCCGGTCTCCTCGGCGAGTTCACGCCGGGCGGCCGTCTCCGCGGACTCGTCCGGCTGCACGAACCCGCCGGGCAGGGCCCAGCGTCCGGTGTACGGCTCCTGCCCGCGCTCGACGAGCAGCACGTGCAGCGCGCCCTCCCGGAGGGTGAACACCGCGAGGTCGACGGTGACGGCGAAGGGCTCGTGGGCGTACTTGTCGTAGCCGTGCATGACCAACACGAACACCCCCTTTAATAGTCAGTGCGACTATAAAAGGGGGTGCGGGTCGCTCACAAGCCCTCGGAGGGACGTGATCCCTAGAGGTCGACCTCCTGCATCAGCATCCCGACCTCCGTGTTGGACAGCCGCCGCAGCCAGCCCGACTTCTGGTCGCCCAGGGTGATCGGCCCGAAGGAGACCCGGACCAGCTTGTCGACCGGGAAGCCGGCCTCCGCGAGCATCCGGCGCACGATGTGCTTGCGGCCCTCGTGGAGGGTGACCTCCACGAGGTAGTTCTTGCCGGTCTGCTGGACGACCCGGAAGTGGTCCGCGCGGGCGTAGCCGTCCTCCAGCTGGATGCCGTCCTTGAGCTGCTTGCCGAGGTCACGCGGGATGGGCCCGACGATGTGCGCAAGGTAGGTCTTCTTCACGCCGTACTTCGGGTGGGTCAGCCGGTGGGCCAGCTCGCCGTGGTTGGTGAGCAGGATGACGCCCTCGGTCTCGGTATCGAGCCGGCCGACGTGGAAGAGCCGCGTCTCGCGGTTGGTGACGTAGTCACCGAGGCACTGCCGGCCCTCCGGGTCCTCCATCGTCGACACGACCCCGGCGGGCTTGTTGAGCGAGAAGAACTGGTAGCTCTGTGTGGCGACGGTCAGGCCGTCGACCTTGATCTCGTCCTTCTCCGGGTCGACGCGCCGCCCCTGCTCCAGGACGATCTCGCCGTTGATCTCGACCCGGGCCTGCTCGATCAGCTCCTCGCAGGAACGCCGGGAGCCGAAGCCCGCGCGGGCGAGGACCTTCTGCAGCCGCTCGCCCTCCTGCTCGGCACCGGGGAAGGTCTTCGGGAGCTTGACCTCCTTCTTCCCGGCGTACCGGTCGCGATTGCGCTCCTCGACCTGCGCCTCGTACTCACGCGGGCGCGCCGGGGCCGTACGCCCCTGCTTCTGGGGCTGCTTGGGCCCGCCCTTGGCGCCGCCCCGGGCGGAGCCGCCGCGTCCGGACTTGGGGCCGTCCTTCGTCGCCCCGGGGCCCACGTCGTAGCGGCGCTCCTCGGGGCGGGGCTTGCTGGGGCGGCCCTGCCCCTGCTTCTGGTCCCTGTTGTTGCCGGCGCCGCGGTGGTTACCGCGTCCGCCGCTCTTGCCGCTGCCGCTGCTTCGCATCAAAGTTCCGTCTGGTCGTCTTCGTCGTCGGTACCCGGGGTGGCCGGGCGGCTGCCCGGCACGTCGTCGTCAGGCGCGTCCGGGTCGAACGACGGTACGCCTTCCTGGGTCTCGGCCTCGATCGCCTCCGCCTCCGGGAGGAAGGGCGCGAGCTCCGGGAGCTCGTCCAGACCGCGCAGGCCCATCCGCTCCAGGAAGTAGTTCGTCGTCCCGTACAGGATCGCACCTGTTTCGGGTTCCGTGCCCGCCTCCTCTATCAGACCGCGCTGGAGGAGGGTACGCATGACACCGTCGCAGTTGACTCCGCGGACGGCCGAGACCCGGCTGCGGCTGACCGGCTGCCGGTAGGCGACGACCGCCAGGGTCTCCAGGGCGGCCTGGGTGAGGCGGGCCTGCTGGCCGTCCAGGACGAAGCGCTCGACGGCGGGCGCGTAGGCGGCCCGCGTGTAGAAGCGCCAGCCGTTCGCGACGTACCGCAGCTCGAAACCGCGGCCCTGGACGGTGTACTCGTCGGCCAGCTCGCGCAGGGCGTCGGCGATCTGCCGCTTCGGCCGCTCCAGTATCTTCGCGAGGTGCTCCTCGGTCGCGGGCTCGTCCACGACCATGAGGACGGCCTCCAGGGCCGGTTTCAGATCGAGGTCGGCGACGGTACGCGGCCCGGCCGTCAGGTCGGTGATTGGCTCGCTCACGCCTTCTTCTCCTCCTTCGGCGGCTCGGGCGGCCGGTCGAACTCGTCGGTGACGGTCGGGATCTCGTCCCCGTCCCCGCCGGTCCACCGCACGAGCAGGTCACCGAGCGCGGTCTCCTGCTCCAGCGCGACGGCCTTCTCGCGGTACAGCTCCAGCAGGGCGAGGAACCTCGCCACGACGGTCAGGGTGTCGTCGGTGTCCGCCACGAGCGCCCGGAAACTGGCCTCGCCGAGCTCCCTGAGCCGGGCCACGACGATCTGCGCCTGCTCCTGCACGCTGACCAGGGGGGCGTGGATGTGGTCCACGTAGACCTGGGGCTTGGGCCTCGGCTGCATCGCCTTCACGGCGAGCTTGGCGAATCCTTCCGCCCCGATGCTGATGACGACGTCGGGCAGCAGCTCGGCGTGGTGCGTTTCGAGGCCGACGGTACGGGGGTAGCGCCGGGCCTCGTCGTCGAGCCGCCCGCTGAAGATGTCGGCGATCTGCTTGTACGCGCGGTACTGCAGCAGCCGGGCGAACAGCAGATCCCGCGCTTCGAGCAGCGCGAGATCGCCCTCGTCCTCCACCTCGGCGGCGGGCAGAAGTCGTGCGGCCTTCAGGTCGAGCAGGGTGGCGGCGACGACCAGGAACTCGGTCGTCTCGTCCAGGTCCCAGTCCGGCCCCATCGCCCGGATGTGGGCCATGAACTCGTCCGTCACTTTCGACAGCGCGACCTCGGTGACATCCATCTTGTGCTCTCTGTGCCCGTGGATTGACAGCGAGATGGAGCGCCTTGAACACTGCGTGATGCGCCGCACGGGGCAACTGTGGTCGAAGGC
>NZ_JBEXSH010000802.1:0-4210 GCF_040613555.1 Streptomyces sp. NPDC006265 | reverse complement strand
GCCCCCGCGAAACCGCCCGGCAGGGCCGCAAGATCCCGGTCATCATGGACGCCAGCCCGTACTCGAATCCGGGAAATCGCTGACCGATATGGAACGGCTCGTCCATGCGACGAGGTCGCACCTGAGCAAGATCGAGCGGGGCCACCGCAACCCCAGCCTGGAACTGGCCCGCGCCTGCGACGCCAAACTGCGCGCCGACGGCGCTCTCCTCGCCCTGCTGCCCGCCGCGGCGCCGGCGCGTGAGGAGCGTCCCGCCTCGCACGGCGGCGACGGCGTGCCCTGGTCGCTGTGTGTGGCCGCCGACGGCGAGAGCACCTTCACCGCCAGCGACCCCGAGGCACTCGCGGACGGTCACGCCTCCGCCGTCGTGGCGCACTGGGCCATCACGCCGGGCTGCCGGGAAGCCGTATCGGTGGAGGCGTCGCTCCCCGTGTTCCACGCCGTGTTCGACGAGTACCGCCGGCTCGGCCAGTGCTCCGGGCCCGCCCTCGTGATCCCGCTGAGCAGCACGGCCACCGGGGCGCTGCGCGGTCTCGCCCACGGCGCCGCGCCCGCCGGCCGCGCCGCCGTGCTCCGACTCGCCGCGCGCTTCGCCGAGTACACGGGCTGGATGTGGCAGGAGGCGGGCGACGACCGGGCCGCCCGCTGGTGGACCGAGCAGGCCGCACAACTGGCCGCCTCGTGCGGCGATCACGAGATGGCCGCGTACACACTGCTGCGCCGGGCCGAACTCGCCCTCTACGCAGGGGACGCGCAGACCACCGTGGAACTGGCGGAGGCGGCAGGCCTGCAGGCCCGCGGCCTGCGCACCAGGGAACTGGCCGCGCAGCGGGAGGCCCAGGGGTACGCGCTCATGGGCAGCGAGACGCAGTGTCTGCGCGCCCTCGACCGGGGAGCCGGACTCGTGGACGCCGCCCGAACGCAGACGGACGAGGCCCCCGCCCTGGGCAGCACCCACCTCCCCGACCTCGCCGCCTTCGTCGCGGCCTGGTGCCTGCGGGAACTCGGCGAGTCCGAGGCCGCCGTCACCCTGCTCGAAGCGGGACAGGACACCATCGCCCCGCACGCCCTTCGGGCCCGTGCCCGGCACGGTGCCCGGCTGGCCCTCGCCCTCGCGGACGCCGACGAGGTAGACCGGGCCTGCGAGGTGGCCCGGTCCGTCGCCGGGGACGTGCGGACCACCGACTCCGCCACCGTACGGGCCGACTTGCGGCAACTGAGGTCGTCGCTGGCCACCCGGCGGAAACATCCCGCGGTTCGCGACATCCTGCCGGTCATCGCCGCGAGCCTGCGTGGGGCCCGGACGACCTGAGGCTCCCCGCACCACCGCGCCCGGGCCGCGACAGCCGCCCGGGCGGCCTCCGACGACCGCCCCGGTCGCCTGTGTCCTGTTGGCACCGGAAGTGTCAACAGGCAACGCGTTGACCATCCGTACGGCGGCTGAAAATGTCGGATTTACCCACCGTCGGCGCCGCGTCGACGGCCCTTCTCCAACTCGCCCGCGGAGCACCCGACTCCGGGCATCAGCCCAGCCCACCCGGGCCTGCCGGGCGTGCGCCCTCTCACGAAACGAGGAACAGCATGGCTCCCCGTGTCTTCGTCAACTTCCGTCGTGCCGACACCGGTACGGCCGGTCCACACCTCGACACAGCGCTCCGGGACGAGTTCGGCGAGCGGGAGGTCTTCCGGGACCAGCGGTCGATCGGCAAGGGCGCGCACTTCCCCGACGAGATCACGCGTGCCCTGCGCAAGTGCGACCTGCTGATTGCGGTCATGGGCCACCGCTGGGCGACGGCGACGGACGACGCCGGCCGCCGCTGCATCGACGACCCGGAGGACTGGGTCCGCAAGGAGATCGCCCTGGCGTTCGCCTGGGGCATCGACGTCCTCCCGGTCCTGGTCGACGGCGCGGACCTGCCGAACGTGGCCGAACTCCCGTCCGACATGCGCGACCTGAGCAGCCGCCAGTGCGTGTTCTTCCGGCCGCACCAGGAACACATCGACTTCCCGCCACTCTTCGAGGCGGTCCACAAGGCGGTTCCCGACCTGCGCCGCAGGCGCCCCCGCCGGCCCCAGGGCGAGAGCGGCGGAGCCACGTACAACATCGAGCGCTTCGACCACGGCTCGGCCAACTTCGGCGGCAACGGCAACACCAACAACACGTACAACTTCGGCCCCGAGGAAGACGACGAGGAACGCCCATGAGCACGACCGACGATGCCCCCGCGCCCGGCGCCCCGGCCCCGGAACCCGCCTCCGAGCCGAGATCGGACGCGCCGCCCCCCGGACCCGGGGAGCCGCCCGCCACGGACGCCACCGCGCCGGAGGACGCCGGTGAACCGGCCGGCGCCGGTCCGGACGACGACCGGCACGACGACGGCCAGGACGACGGGGGGCGGAGCGAGGACGAGCCCGGCGAGCAGGCCGACTCCCCGCCGGACGACGGCCGGTCCCGGAAATCCGGGCCGCCGCCGGGCGACGCCCAGGACCGCTTCCGGGCGGAGACCGTGTCCATCGCCACCTTCCACGAGGCGTTCAACAACGCCATGGCCTTCGGCGGCAACGCCTACACGCTGAACGTCGGTACGGCCAAGGGCGCCGAACTCCATCGCATACGCCTCGACGCCACGGAGACGGCACGGCTGCACCAGCTGCACCACCCCGTCCCGCACCAGGAGCAGATGGCCGAAACGCTGCGCGAGCACCACCTCGTCGCCCTGGTCGGGCGGTCGGGCAGCGGACGGGAGGACACGGGCACCTTCCTGCTGGCCGACCGGTGCGGCAGCGATCGGGTCTCCGTCCTGCACAGTGCCGACGCCGACCTGCTCCAGGCCCTGGTCGCACAGGGCCGGCGCTGCCTGAAACGCGGGGAGGGCGTCCTGGTCGGTCTGGGCGGCCGGCGACCCGGCAGGAGCACGCTCCAGGCGCTGAGCCTGCTCGCCCGTGCGCACGGGACGTACGTCGTCCTGGTCGTCGAGGACACCCGGACCGACGACCTCCCGACCCCCTACGCCGTCCGGCACCTGCGCCCCGAGCCGCGGCCGGTGCTGGACGCGCACCTGCGGTCCGCGCTGGAGGCGCACCGCGCCCGGTGCACCGACCGCGACCGCTGCGACCGGGCACGGCTGCGCCGGTTCGCGGACGGGGTGCTGGACGACGCACGGGTGGGCGCCAAGCTCGACGCCGCCCGCTCGATCGACTGGATCACGTCCTTCGCCCGGAACATCGCCGCGTGCCTGCACGGCACCGACGACGCCCTGGACGTCCTTCTCGACACCCCTCACGAGGACTTGCGGAGCCTCGCCAGACGGTTTCTGAAGCTGTCGGAGACGCAGGACACCGACGGGGAACCGTCCGCCTCGGAGGCCGAGACGCACCACCAGGCCGTGCGGATCTCCTACGTCCTCGGCCACGACCTGCCGCTGTCCGACGTCCTGCGGATGGGCACGCGGCTGAGCGCGGAGATGCTGCGCGCCGAGTACCGGGAGTCGGCGCCCGCCCGGCCCGTCTTCGAGCTGGACCTGGACCGGCTGGTCGCGCCGGGCATGGGCATCGCCGCCGAGGCCGGAGGCCACCTGTCCGACAACCCGCGCCGTGCCCGGCTCGCGGACCCGGATCTGATGCCGGCGGTCATCGAGGTGATCTGGCACGGATTCGGCTGGCTGCGCGACCCGCTGGTCGCGTGGCTGCGGGCCCTGGCCGACGACCGTCTGGAGCGGGTCGGCACCCGGGCCGCCGTGATCGTCGGCCATCTGCTCCGGCACGACTTCGACAGCGTGTACCGGGACGTGGTGAAGGACTGGGCGCGCAGCCCGTCGGTGCGCGACCGCCGCTACGCCGCCATGGCGCTGTCGGTGGCGATGGCCGCCGACGATCCCCGGATCACGGCCCAGGTCGCCCGTCAGGTGCGGGACTGGTCCGGCAGCCCCAGTCCGCAACTCCAGGACAGCGCCGCGCGGGCCTACGGGACGCAGGTGGGGACCCAGGACGTGCCGGGTACCCTGCGGGCCCTGCAAGGCCTGGGCGGCCGGCCCGCGCTCGACCCCTATGCGTCCGTCGCCTACTCGACCGCGGCGCTGTTCCTCGCCGAGGGCGGCGCGGCACCCGTCGCTGAGGCGCTCGGCCAGTGGATCCGAGCGGCCGACGGGGGCGCACGGGCGCCCTCTGGCTGCACGCCGCGGGCCTCGCCCGGCACGCCCACGTCCACGTC
>NZ_JBEXSH010000801.1:0-4217 GCF_040613555.1 Streptomyces sp. NPDC006265 | reverse complement strand
AGCAAGTGGGCACGCTGATCCACGGTCAGTACACGACCGTCATGCACCAGCCGCTGCGCCGCCTCGTCGAGAAGCTGGGCGAGGTGCTGCCGGCCGGCCTGGACAGCCTGTTCTTCACCAACTCCGGCAGCGAGGCCGTAGAGTCGGCGCTGCGGCTGGCCCGCCAGGCGACCGGCCGGCCGAACGTCATCGTCTGTCACGGCGGCTTCCACGGCCGCACGGTCGCCGCCGCCTCCATGACCACCTCCGGCATCCGCTTCCGGTCCGGCTTCTCCCCGCTGATGAGCGGCGTGGTCGTCACCCCCTTCCCGACGGCCTACCGCTACGGCTGGGACGAGGAGACCGCGACCCGTTTCGCCCTGAAGGAACTCGACTACACCCTCCAGACGATCTCCTCGCCGGCCGACACGGCGGCGATCATCGTCGAGCCGGTCCTCGGCGAGGGCGGCTATGTCCCCGCGAACCGCGCCTTCATGGAAGGCATGCGCGAGCGGGCGGACCGGCACGGCTTCCTGCTGATCCTCGACGAGGTGCAGACCGGCGTCGGCCGCACCGGCCGCTTCTGGGGCCATGACCACTTCGGCGTCACCCCCGACATCCTCGTCACCGCCAAGGGCCTGGCCAGCGGCTTCCCGCTCTCCGGCATCGCCGCCTCCGAGGAACTGATGACAAAGGCCTGGCCCGGTTCGCAGGGCGGCACGTACGGCGCCAACGCCGTCGCCTGCGCCGCCGCCTGCGCGACGCTGGACGTCGTACGCGACGAGAAGCTCGTGGAGAACGCCGAGGCGATGGGCAAGCGGCTCCGCCAGGGCCTGGAGGCCGTCGCCGACCGGGCCCCGGGCATCGGCGACGTCCGCGGCCTCGGCCTCATGCTCGCCACCGAGTTCGTCACCGAGGACGGCAGCCCCGACCCGGAGACCGCCGCCCGCGTCCAGCGCGCCGCCATCGACGAGGGCCTGCTCCTGCTGCTGTGCGGCGCCTGGAACCAGGTCGTCCGCATGATCCCGGCGCTCGTCATCGACGAGACGGGCGTCGACGAGGGTCTCCAGGCCTGGGCGAACGCGGTCGAGTCCGGCACGTCGGGAGCGTCGGGCCGATGACCACCGCCTCCCGCGACTTGGCGGGTCTTGTGGCCCGGCTCGCCGATCTGGCGCCCGGTCTGCGGGTGGAGTCCGGTCCTGGGGCCACCGGCCCCTACGCCTATGACGCGTCCAACTACCGTGTGCCGCCGCGGGCGGTGGTCTTCCCGCGTACCGCCGAGGATGTGGTCGGTGTGGTGCGGGCCTGCCGTGAGGCGGGCGTGCCGGTCACCGCCCGGGGCGGGGGCACGAGCATGGCCGGCAATGCGGTGGGGCCGGGGGTGGTGCTGGATTTCTCCCGGTACATGAACCGGGTCCTGGACATCGACGTCGCGGCGCGCACGGCGCGGGTCGAGGCCGGTGTGGTCCTGGACACGCTGCGCAGCGCGGCTGCCCTGCATGGTCTGGATTTCGGTCCGGATCCCTCCTCGCACAGCCGGTGCACGCTGGGCGGGATGATCGGCAACGATGCGTGCGGGAACCGGTCGGTGCGTGACGGGCGCACCAGCGGGCATGTGGTGGCGCTGGAGATCGTGACGGCGGACGGCGTGCGGGCCGTCGCCGACCGGCGTGGGCTGCATCCGGTCGATCCTCGCGAGGGTGCTTCCGTTGCCCGTCTGGAGGCGGACCTGAGGCGTCTGGTCGGTGAGAATCTGGCGTTGATCCGGACGGAGTTGGGGCGTATCCCGCGTCAGGTCTCGGGCTATCAGCTCCACCATTTGCTGCCGGAGAACGGCTTCGATGTGGCGCGTGCTCTGGTGGGCTCTGAAGGCTCCTGTGCGGTGGTCACCGCAGCGACGGTCCGCCTGGTGGCGACCGCACAGGCCTCCACCCTTCTCACGCTGGGCTACGACGATGTGGTCGCGGCGGCCGAGGACGTGCCGGAGATCCTGCGGTTCTCGCCCAGTGCGGTGGAGGGCATGGACGAGGCGATCGTCGCCACCATGCGTGCTCGCCGCGGCCCTGATTCGGTCACCGGCCTGCCCGAAGGCCACGCGTGGCTGTATGTGGAGCTTGAAGGCGACGACCCGGCCGAGGTGAACGCCCGTGCCGCCGCGCTGCTCGACGCGCTCAAAGCGTTGGGGCGGTTGACCGGTGGCCGGGTGGTGGAGAGTCCGGCGGAGCGGCGGTCGTTGTGGCGGGTGCGTGAGGACGGGGCCGGACTCGCCGCCCGGCTGGTGGACGGCGGGGAGTCCTGGCCCGGGTGGGAGGACGCCGCCGTCGCGCCGGAGAATCTGGCCGCCTACCTGCGCCGGTTTCGCAAGCTGCTCGCCGCCCACCAGTTGACCGGTGTGCTGTACGGGCACTTCGGTGCGGGCTGTGTGCATGTGCGTATCGACTTCGACATGGTCACCGACACCGGCCGGGCCGTGATGCGGCAGTTCCTCACCGAGGCCGCCGCGCTGGTGGTCGAGCACGGCGGGACCCTCTCTGGTGAGCATGGTGACGGACGCGCCCGCAGTGAGCTGCTCGGCGTGATGTACAGCCACCGCATGATCGCCGCGTTCGCCGCGTTCAAGGAGGTCTTCGACCCCGACGGGCTGCTCAACCCCGGTGTCATCGTCGACCCCGCCCCGCTGGATGCCGACCTGGCGTTGCGTGAACTGCCGCTGGTGGAAACGACGTTCGGCTTCCCCCACGACGAGGACGGCTTCGCCGGTGCGGTGCGCCGGTGTGTCGGGGTGGGCCGCTGCCGCAGCGACGCCGGCGGGGTGATGTGCCCCAGCTACAGGGCCACCGGCGAGGAGAACGACTCCACGCGCGGGCGGGCCCGCATGCTCCAGGAAATGGTCCGCGGCGAGACTGTCACACAGGGCTGGCGCTCCACCGAAGTGCGCGACGCGCTGGATCTGTGCCTGTCGTGCAAGGCCTGCTCCAGCGACTGCCCGGTCGGTGTCGACATGGCCACCTACAAGGCCGAGTTCCTCCACCAGCACTACAAGGGCAGGGTCCGGCCCCGTTCCCACTACTCCCTGGGTTGGCTGCCGCTGACCTCCGCCCTGGCCGGATACGCCGCCCGCCCCGTCAACGCCCTGCTGCGCGGGCCGTTCGGCACACTCCTCGCCCGCCTGGGCGGCGTCACCACCCAGCGCAGGATCCCCGCCTTCGCCTCCCGCCGCGCCCTGCGCAAAACCCTCCGCGCGGCAAAGCCGGCCGAGCCGGCGAAAGCCCTTCTGTTCGTGGACAGCTTCACCCGCGCCTTCCGCCCGCAGGTAGCCGGAGCGGCGAGCCGGGTCCTGGCCGACGCCGGCATCCCCTGCACGCCGCAGGATGGCCTGTGCTGCGGGCTGACCTGGGTCAGCACGGGCCAACTCTCCGTCGCCCGCCAGATCATGGCCCGCACCGTCACCGCCCTGGACAACGGCGACACCCGGCCCATCATCGTGGCCGAACCCAGCTGCGCCGCCGCCCTCAAACGCGACGTACCGGAACTCCTCGGCACCGAGGCCGCCCAACGCGTCGCCGGCCGCGTCCGCACCTTCACCGGCGCGCTCACGGACCTGGCCGATCAGGGCTGGACCCCACCACCCCTGCCCGCGACCGTCGTCCTGCAGACCCACTGCCACGAGTACGCCACCTTCACGGACCGCCGCCCCGCCGACCTCCTGCGCCGCCTGGGCGTGGACACGGTCGACGAGGCCGAGGGCTGCTGCGGACTCGCCGGCAACTTCGGCTTCGAAGCCGAGCACTACGACACCTCCCTCGCCGTAGCCGACCTCGCCCTCACACCCCGCCTCGACCAACTCGACGGACGCCCCGTCGTCGCCGACGGCTTCAGCTGTGCCACCCAGATCGACCATCTCGCCGGCGACCAGGACATCCGCGCCCTGCACCTCGCCGAACTCCTCGACCCCGCCCCCGATCAACCAGGAGAGACGACATGACCGAGGTACTGACTCAGTTGTTCATCGGCGGTGCCTGGGTGGACGCCGCGGACGGTGCCACCATGCCCGTCGACGACCCCGCCACCGGTGAGATCCTCTGCCACGTCGCCGACGCCGGCCCGAAGGATGCCCGGCTCGCAGAGGAGGCGGCTGTCCAGGCACAGCCGGAGTGGGCCCGCACCGCGCCCCGGGCGCGCAGTGAGATCCTGCGCCGGGCGCACGAGCTCATCCTGGAGCGCACCGACGAGCTGGC
>NZ_JBEXSH010000800.1:0-4219 GCF_040613555.1 Streptomyces sp. NPDC006265 | reverse complement strand
GGGTCCGCCTCCGGGCGATGCTGCCCGACGGCACCTGGGGAGGCTTCTCGGCGGAACGGGCGGTGACGACGGGCGCGGGGCGCTGACGCACTCCGCCGCATCGGCCGGGAGAGGCAGCCCGTCACCTGCACGGGGGCGCTCGGCGTGCGGCCGGGGCCCGGGGAGCTTTGGCTGACCTCGAGGCAGCACGGGCGTTCCCCGACCCTCGGCGGCGCAAGGGATGTACCGCCAACCGTGCCGCCGGAGGGCAGTCCACATGCGCAACTCATCGTCAGTTCTCCGCTCCGGCCTGACCGTGGCAGTCGCCGCGCTGCCCCTCGCCCTGGCCGCGGTGCCCGCCGTCGCGGGCCCGGGCATCTCCGTGAGCACCACGGGGTCCACGGTGTCGGTCACGACCAGCTCGTGCACCCAGATCAACGGCAGCTGGGGCACCGCCTCGCTTCTCACCAGCAGTCAGGGCAGCTTCGCCCAGGGCCGCCAGGTGACGCTGTCGGGGACGTCCACGAGTCAGTCGGCCGCCTGGTCGAGTGTCTCCCCCGGCACGTACACCGTCATCGTCGTCTGCTCGGACGGCACCACCGCGGGCACGCAGTCCGTCGTGGTCTCCACCGCCCCATCCCCTTCCCCCTCGCGGTCCGTGTCCCCCTCGGCGTCGCCGTCCCGCGGTGTGATGGGCGGGGTCGGCGGCAGCACGACGGACTACGGAACCGTCACGCTCGTCGCGGGCGGCGCGCTGGTAGGCGCCGGCCTCCTCGGAACGGCCTGGTATCTGCGCCGGCGCAACAAGCCGTACCGGCTCTGACCCGGTACGGACGGCGGCCCGTTCTCCCGAAGCGCTCCGGGCGGACGGGCCACCGTCATGTCGCGTCCGCGCCCGGACCGCCGCTCATCACGTCACAGGTCCTGACGGGGCCGCCACCGGGTCAGGCCGGCTCGGCCGGTCCGCCGTCCGGGAGTTCGGCGAAGTCCGCGAGGGCGCGCCGGAGCCACTGGGTCCAGAAGGTCTCCAGGTCGATGCCGGCCCGCAGCACGAGGTGCCGCAGCCGGACGTCGGCGCCGTCCCGGCCGGGCGGGAAGTCGCGCTCCTCGATCTCCTCGTACTCCGCCAGCTGCCGTTCGTGCAGCTCCAGATGGCGTCGCAGATCCGCCTCCAGACCCGCCGTGCCGACCACGGCCGCCGCCCTGAGCCGCAGCAGCAGCGCGTCGCGGTGCGGCTTGGGGTCCTGGGATGCGGAGGTCCAGCGGGCCAGTTCCGCACGGCCCGCGGGCAGGACCTCGTAGCTCTTCTTCTGCCCCCGGGCCGGCTGCTCGGACGGCAGCGCCCGGATGAGGCCGTCGGCCTCCAGTTTCCCCAGCTCGCGGTAGATCTGCTGGTGCGTCGCCGACCAGAAGTAACCGATCGACCGGTCGAACCGGCGGGTCAGCTCCAGGCCCGAGGACTTCTTCTCGAGCAGGGCGGTGAGGATCGCGTGCGGGAGTGACATGGCCTCATCCTAGGGACGCGTTACCGCACTACAGCGCGGCCGCCAGCTCCGTGCCCTGCTTGATGGCGCGCTTGGCGTCCAGCTCGGCGGCCACGTCGGCGCCGCCGATGAGGTGTGTGCTGCGCCCGGCGGCGAGCAGCTCCTCGTACAGGCTGCGGCGCGACTCCTGGCCCGTGCACAGCACGATCGTGTCGACCTCGAGGACCGTGCTCTCCTCGCCGACGGTGATGTGGAGCCCGGCGTCGTCGATCCGGTCGTAACTGGCGCCCGGGACCATGGTGACGCCGCGGTGCTTGAGCTCGGTGCGGTGGATCCAGCCGGTGGTCTTGCCGAGGCCGGCGCCGACCTTGGACGTCTTGCGCTGGAGCAGGTGGACGGTGCGCGGCGGGGCGGGCCGCGCGGGCGCGGCAAGGCCTCCGGGGCCGCTGTAGTCCATGTCGACGCCCCACTGGCGGAAGTACGTCGCCGGGTCCTCGTGGGCCTTGTCGCCGCCGTCGGTGAGGAACTCGGCGACGTCGAAGCCGATGCCGCCCGCGCCCAGGATCGCGACCCGGTCGCCGACGGGGGCGCCGTCGCGCAGGACGTCGAGGTAACCGATGACGCTCGGATGGTCGACGCCGGGGATCTCGGGGGTGCGCGGGGTGACGCCGGTGGCGACGACGACCGCGTCGAAGCCGTCGACGTCCGCCGCCGTGACCAGGGTGTTCAAGCGGATGTCGACGCCGTGCCAGTCGAGCTGGGTGCGGAAGTAGCGCAGCGTCTCGTCGAATTCCTGCTTGCCCGGGACCTTGCGGGCGACGTTGAGCTGGCCGCCGATCTCGCTCGCCGCGTCGAACAGCGTCACCTCGTGCCCGCGCTCGGCGGCGGAGACCGCGCAGGCGAGGCCGGCCGGGCCGGCGCCGACGACCGCGACGCGCTTGCGCAGCCGGGTCGGGGAGAGCACGAGCTCGGTCTCGTGACAGGCGCGCGGGTTGACCAGGCAGGAGGTGATCAGGCCGCTGAAGGTGTGGTCGAGGCAGGCCTGGTTGCAGCCGATGCAGGTGTTGATCGCCTCGGGGCGGCCGGCGGCGGCCTTGGTGACGAAGTCGGGGTCGGCGAGCATCGGGCGGGCCATCGACACCATGTCGGCGGCGCCCTCGGCGAGCAGTTCCTCGGCCAGTTCGGGGGTGTTGATTCGGTTGGTGGTGACGAGCGGGACGGACACCTCGCCCATGAGCCGCTTGGTCACCCAGGTGTACGCCCCGCGCGGCACGGAGGTCGCGATGGTGGGGATGCGGGCCTCGTGCCAGCCGATGCCGGTGTTGATGATCGTCGCCCCGGCGGCCTCGACGGCCTTGGCGAGGGTGATGACCTCGTCGAGCGTCGAACCGCCCGGGACGAGGTCGAGCATGGAGAGCCGGTAGACGACGATGAAGTCCTCGCCGACCGCCTCGCGCACCCGGCGCACGATCTCCAGCGGGAAGCGCGTGCGGTTCTCGTAGGAGCCGCCCCACCCGTCGGTGCGGTGGTTGGTCTGCAGGGCGATGAACTCGTTGATGAGGTAGCCCTCGGAGCCCATGATCTCGACGCCGTCGTAGCCGGCCTGCCGGGCGAGACGGGCGGCGCGGGCGTAGTCGTCGATCGTCCGCTCGATGTCGGCTTCGGTGAGCTCGCGGGGCGGGAAGGGGCTGATCGGCGCCTGGACCGGGCTCGGCGCGACGAGGTCCTTGTGGTAGGCGTACCGGCCGAAGTGCAGGATCTGCATCGCGATCCGCCCGCCCTCGCGGTGCACGGCGTCGGTGACGACCCGGTGCCGCTCGGCCTCCGCCTCGGTGGTGAGCTTGGCGCCGCCCTCATAGGGCCGCCCCTCGTCGTTGGGGGCGATGCCGCCGGTGACGATCAGGCCCACTCCCCCGCGGGCGCGGGCGGCGTAGAAGGCGGCCATGCGCGCGAAGCCGCCCTCGGCCTCCTCCAGGCCCACGTGCATGGAGCCCATGAGGACCCGGTTGGGCAGGGTCGTGAAGCCAAGGTCGAGGGGGGTCAGCAGGTGCGGGTAACGGCTCATCGGGCCCTCCGTGCGCGGTGTCGTGCCTGTAGTTGTAGAGGACTACCGACGGTTTATGCAACTAGTTGCACAAGGTGATGGAGGGCACAGTAGGGCCATGACCAGGGACCTTGGGCCGCTGACCGCGGTGGTGGACCTCGCGGGCGAACTGATCCGCCGCCCGAGCCGGGACGGCCTCGACGGCCCCGCACCCGTTCTGGCGGTGCTGGAGGACTGGCTCACCGGCCACGGGCTGCCCTGCCGCCGGCGGCCGGCCCGGCCCGTGGTGGGCACTGGACGCCTGCGTGGACACCGCGCCGTTCGGCGACGAGAGGGCCTGGTCCTTCCCGCCCACCGCCGGGACGTCGTCGACGGCCGGCTGCGCGGCAGGGGCGCGGCCGACTCGAAACTCGCCGCCGCCCTGTTCTGCCATATCGCGGCCGAGTTGCACGGCCGTGCGGGCCGGCTCGGCGGCGGACTCGCGGTCCTGCTCGACGCCGACGAGCACACGGGCGGCTTCGGGGGCGCCCGGGCGTATCTCGCCGATCCGGACGCGGCCCGCCCGGCCGTGGTGATGATCGGCTATCCGGGCTCGACGAGGTCGTGGTCGGCGGACGCGGGCTGTGGCGGGCCGGAATCGCCGTGCACGGGGCCTCGGGGCACTCCGGGTCACGCCGGTCGGCGGTCGGTGCGGTCTCGCGGGCCGCGCACC
>NZ_JBEXSH010000799.1:0-4219 GCF_040613555.1 Streptomyces sp. NPDC006265 | reverse complement strand
CGAGGTCCGCTCCCAGGACGCCCCCGGCTTGCTCTTCCGCATCGGCAGGGCCCTGGAGGACGCGAGCGTGCAGGTGCGCAGCGCACATGTCTCGACGCTGGGCGCCAACGCCGTCGACGCGTTCTACGTGACCGGCCCCGAGGGCGCGCCGCTGCCCGGGGACGAGGCGGCGTCGGTGGCGCGGAAGCTGGAGGAGACACTGCGTGGGTAAGGCCGACCCGGCGACTTGTCACGCCGGGATACCCTGGAGGGCGATTCCCTGTAGCCACCAACCCTGAGGACCGCGAGCGCCGTGTTCGATACTCTTTCCGATCGCCTCTCAGCGACCTTCAAGAACCTGCGCGGCAAGGGACGGCTCTCCGAGGCGGACATCGACGCCACGGCGCGCGAGATCCGGATCGCGCTCCTCGAGGCGGACGTGGCGCTTCCCGTCGTCCGGACGTTCATCAAGAACGTCAAGGAGCGTGCCCTCGGTGCCGAGGTCAGCAAGGCGCTGAACCCCGCCCAGCAGGTCCTCAAGATCGTCAACGACGAGCTCGTCACCATCCTCGGCGGCGAGACCCGGCGTCTGCGCTTCGCCAAGCAGCCGCCCACCGTGATCATGCTCGCGGGTCTGCAGGGTGCCGGTAAGACCACCCTCGCGGGCAAGCTCGGCCGCTGGCTCAAGGAGCAGGGCCACTCGCCGCTGCTGGTCGCCTGTGACCTCCAGCGCCCCAACGCCGTCAACCAGCTCAGCGTCGTCGCCGAGCGGGCCGGTGTCGCGGTCTACGCTCCCGAGCCGGGCAACGGCGTCGGTGACCCGGTCAAGGTCGCCAAGGACTCCATCGAGCACGCGAAGACCAAGGTCCACGACATCGTGATCGTGGACACCGCCGGCCGCCTCGGCATCGACCAGGAGATGATGCAGCAGGCCGCGGACATCCGCGACGCCGTCGCCCCGGACGAGATCCTGTTCGTCGTCGACGCGATGATCGGCCAGGACGCCGTCAACACCGCCGAGGCCTTCCGCGACGGCGTCGGCTTCGACGGCGTGGTGCTCTCCAAGCTCGACGGTGACGCCCGCGGTGGTGCCGCCCTGTCGATCCGGCAGATCACCGGCATGCCGATCATGTTCGCGTCGAACGGCGAGAAGCTGGACGAGTTCGACGCGTTCCACCCTGACCGGATGGCCTCCCGCATCCTCGACATGGGTGACCTCCTCACCCTGATCGAGCAGGCGGAGAAGACGTTCAGCCAGGAAGAGGCCGAGAAGATGGCCTCCAAGCTGGCGTCCAAGAAGGGCCAGGACTTCACCCTGGACGACTTCCTGGCCCAGATGGAGCAGGTCCGCAAGATGGGCTCCATCTCCAAGCTGCTCGGCATGCTCCCGGGCATGGGCCAGATGAAGGACCAGATCAACAACCTCGACGAGCGGGACGTCGACCGCACGGCCGCCATCATCAAGTCGATGACCCCGGCCGAGCGCCAGGAGCCGACGATCATCAACGGCTCGCGCCGCGCCCGTATCGCCAAGGGTTCCGGCGTCGAGGTGAGCGCCGTGAAGAACCTGGTCGAGCGGTTCTTCGAGGCCCGCAAGATGATGTCCCGCATGGCCCAGGGCGGCGGCATGCCCGGGATGCCCGGCATGCCGGGCATGGGCGGCGGTCCCGGCCGCACCAAGAAGCAGCCGAAGAAGGCCAAGGGCAAGCAGCGCTCCGGCAACCCGATGAAGCGCAAGCAGCAGGAGCAGGAGGAGGCCGCCCGCCGGGCCGCCGCGGCCGAGGGCGGCGGCACCTTCGGACTGCCCCAGCAGGGCGGCAAGGACTTCGAACTCCCCGACGAGTTCAAGAAGTTCATGGGCTGACAGCCCGTCTGCCGCACTCTTCGCCCGACACCGGGGGCGCCCCTGGCGCACAGGGGCGCCCTCGCGGTCGTTCGGTCAGAGGGCCGGAGTCACGGAGTCCGGGCGATCAGATACCGGAACACGTTCGGCATCCACACCGTCCCGTCCTGCCGCTGGTGCGGATGCAGGGCCTCGGTCAGCTCCTTGTCCACCTGCACCTGGTCCGTCGCCGTCATCGCCGCGTCGAACAGCCCCGTCGACTTCAGGCCGCGTACCGCGCTGTCCATGTCGGCGTATCCGAAGGGGCACGCCACCCGCCCCGACCCGTCCGGCTTGAGGCCGGCCCGCTGGGCGACGTCCTCCAGGTCGTCGCGGCGGGCCGGACGCCAGCTGCCCGAATGACGCAGCGGCTCAGCCAGCTTCGTGGCCACCCGCATCACGGACGCCGTGGCACACCGCTCCGGCGGGCCCCAGCCGGCCAGCACCACGGCCGCACCGCGCCGGGCGAGCGGTGCCGCCTCCGAGAGCAGCCCGCCCAGCCCCTCCGAGTCGCCCGCGAGGCACCCGATCGGCTCGAAGGCGGTCACCAGGGTGAACCCCGGAGCGCCCGGCACCGCGGTGTCCCGGGGCGAGCCGTCGACCAGTCGGATGTCCGGCCGCGCACGTGTACCCGGCGTCTGGGGCAGCAGCCGCTCCCGCGCCAGGGCCATTCTTTCGGGGGAGACGTCGACACCGGTGACCGCCGCTCCCCGGGCGGCGGCCATCAGCAGGGAGAGCCCGGAACCGCAGCCGAGGCCGAGCAGCCGCGTGGCGGGACCCACTTCCAGTCGCTCGTAGACGGCCTCGTAGAGCGGAACGAGCATCCGCTCCTGGATCTCGGACCAGTCACGCGCGCGTGCACGCAGGTCCACGCGGGGTACGGCCCCCGCGTGAGGCAGGTGCTGCCGCACGAGCGTAGGTGTCATAAGTAAGCGCCCCAATCCGCCGAGAGTTGCCTCTTGCCCGATTCCATGGCCCCCGTGACAGTGCGCTCGCACTACCCCCGTATGCCAGGAAACTCCCCCCTCGACCTGTCGTCCAGTGGAATGGGGCAGGGCTTGTGAGATGTCATGTGCCTATGGCGAGATTTCACATTCCGGCAACCCGGGCCCGCACCATCCCGCCATGGCAAGGCACCCGTTCTCGCCCCCGGGCGGATGATTTCCCGCGCTGGTGCCGGGAGGATGTCGAGGCGGCCACCCCCGGCCGCTGGGCGTGCATCCGCTGGGCCGCGCGCTCGGCGAGGATGGCGAGTCCGAGCTCGCCGATCACGCGGTGACCGTACGGTGTCTGGTCGCCGGGGACGGGTCGGTGCCGGACGCCGACGACGCACCAGGTAACGTCGCGGTCGTCGCAGGCGCCTACCGAGGTGGGGCACGCGCTTACCGTGGGGGCGCGAGGCGACCGAAACACCTCTTGCGCATCAGCGGAATCTTGCCACCCCGGCGCGCAGACAGGGTCTACGCGCCGGGGCGTACGCGGGGCTACGCACCACCTTGCGGTGAGCTGTGAGGCTTATCCACAGATCAGCGCACCCGCCCTCGTCGGGACGCATCAGAGGCAACTGACGGGTACGTGCAAATTATTTGGGATGGCCCGGAATCGGAACACTGGGGCACCCCGGCTCGTTGTCATTACGTGAGCACGACACAGACACCACCTGTACTCGCCGCAGAGCTGGCACAGGCGTGGGCCGATATTCAGCGGTACCACCCCGAGCTGCCCGACCTTGCCGCGCCAGAGTCCCTGATCGGGGAGTCGTCGTCCGCGTGCGGTCACGAGCTCTCCTTCGAGCGACTGCTCCATGAGGCAGTCCATGGCGTCGCCGCCTCGCGCGGCGTCCGCGACACCTCCCGTGCCGGCCGCTACCACAACCGCAGATTCCTCGCGATCGCCGAGGAGCTGGGCCTGGACCACCCCGACGAACCGCATCCCAGCAGCGGTTTCTCCCTGGTCACGCTCACCCCCGAGGCGAAGCGGCGCTACCGCCCGACGATGGAGCGTCTCCAGCGTGCCCTGAAGGCGCACACCGCCGCGACCTCCTCCGACACCTCCCGCACCTTCCGGGGACCGGCCGCCCGGCACGGCTCCTCCGGCGGCGGCGTACGCGTCAAGGCCGTCTGCGACTGCGGCCGCAACGTCCGCGTCGTCCCGTCGGTCCTCGCCCAGGCCCCCATCGTCTGCGGCGGCTGCGGCAAGCCGTTCCGGATCCCGGACGTCGTGGGAGCGGTAGCGAGCTGACGCCCCGCACCGGCATCTCGTGGCTGCCGGTCCATGGCGCAGGGCTCGGGCCGAGACGCGCATCCGAAGTGACCAACCTACCCTCCGGTTGCTCACTAGGTATGCCCGCACGTCGTT
>NZ_JBEXSH010000798.1:0-4222 GCF_040613555.1 Streptomyces sp. NPDC006265 | reverse complement strand
GGCCGGTGCGGCGAGTGGGGGCACCCCCTGCTCGAGCGGAGTCGAGAGCGTGGGGGAGCGTGCCGGGCGTCGTGACGGGGCGAACGTTGCCTGCCGCGGCACTAGCACCGGCCGAAGCGGGCCAGGTACTCCGGAAGTCCGGCCGCCGCGTCCCCTGCCCAGCCTACGTAGCCGTCGGGGCGGACGAGGTACAGGCCGGGCCCGTACGCGCCGGGCGCGGGGCCCCGTACGACCGGGATCCGTGCGCCGAGGTCCGGTGTCTGCGCGTCTCCCAGGGCCAGCAGCGTCCAGTGCGGGCCGCGGAACGCGTCGAAGAGCCGGACGCCGGCCACCGTTCCGTCGGGTGCGCGGTCGCCCGCCCGCAGCGTGCCCGGGTCGGTCCGGGTCTCGCGGGTGAGCGGCGACTCCCGGTAGCCGAGTCCGAGTTGGCGGGTCGCCCCGCCGCGCCGGGTCTCGCCGCGGTGCACCCGGGTGGACAGCCCGAGCATCTCGGCGGCGACGGGCCGCCGCTCCTCCTCGTAGGAGTCGAGCAGGGCCGCGTCCGCGCCGTCGCGCAGCACCGCGCCCAGCTTCCAGCCCAGGTTGTAGGCGTCCTGGACGCTGGTGTTGAGGCCCTGGCCGCCGGCGGGGGAGTGCACATGCGCCGCGTCGCCGGCGAGGAAGACCCGCCCGGATCGGAAGCGGTCAGCGAGGGCCGCCCGGGGCCGGAAGTCCGAGGCCCAGCGCAGCTCCGTCACGGACTCAGGCGCGAGGTGCGAGCGGTCGGCGACCACCTTCCGGATGCCCTCCAGGGAGAGGTCCGGTGCCGTCCCCTCGGGGAACTGCGCCACCAGCTGGAAGTCCTCGGTGCCGGCCAGCGGGCAGATCGCGAGGAAGCCGTCCCCCTCACCGGGCGGGAAGACGTGCCAGTTGTCCCGGTCCAGGCCGCTGATCCGGACGTCCGCCACCAGCGTCGGGCTGGGGTCGACCGTCTCGCCCGCCATGCCGATGCCGAGCAGCCCGCGCACGGTCGAGCGGCCGCCGTCCGCCGCCACGGCGTACCGGGCGGTGACGACCTGGCCCGAGGCGAACTCCGCGCGCACCCCGCCCTCGTCCTGCGTCACAGCGACGACCTCCCGGCCGAAGGCCACCTCCCCGCCCAGCTCCTCCAGCCGCGCCCGCAGGATCCGCTGCGTGCGCCACTGCGGCACCATCCACGGCTCGTTGTACGGCGCGCCCTCGCTCGGCTCGACGGCGTCGAACATCCGGTACTCACCCGTCCGCCTGCCGTCCTGCCAGATCTTCCCCACCGGGTAGGTGCCGCCCGCCGCCCGGATCCCGTCCAGCACACCCAGGTCGTCGAAGACCTCCATCGTGCGCGGCTGGATCCCCTTGCCGCGTGAGCCGGGGAACAGTGCCTGAGCCCGCTCCACGACCAGCGCGGGCACACCCCGCCGGGCGAGGTCGATCCCGAGTGCCAGGCCCGTCGGGCCCGCGCCCACCACCAGTACGTCCGTGTCCCTGTCCATCAGCCACCCTCTCCTTAACGTTGTTAAGTAGCTTCGCTTCACGAGGGTCGCCTTAACGGTGTTAAATTGTCAAGCGTGAGTACGGAACGACGCGAGCCACTGGACCGCCGCCGGGTCGCGGACACCGCGCTGCGGCTGCTGAACGAGGTGGGCCTGGACGGCCTGACCCTGCGTGCCATCGCCCGGGAACTGGACGTGAAGGCGCCCGCCCTCTACTGGCACTTCAAGGACAAGCAGGCGCTGCTCGACGAGATGGCGACGGAGATGTACCGCCGGATGGTCGCCGGGACCGCCCTCGCCCCGGACGACAGCTGGCAGGACCGGCTGCTCAGGGCCAACCGGGGCCTGCGCACGGCCCTGCTCGCCTACCGGGACGGCGCGAAGGTGTTCAGCGGCTCACGCTTCACCGGCATCGAGCACGCCGGGCCGATGGAGGACAACCTGCGCCTGTTCACGGCCGCCGGGTTCACCCTCGCCCAGGCGGCCCGCGCGCTCACCACCGCGTACCTGTACACCCTGGGGTTCGTCACCGAGGAGCAGGGCGTCCAGCCGCTGCCGGGCGAGCGCCGAGAGGGCTACGACCTGGACGAACGCGCCCGCCTGATGGCCGACTTTCCCTTGTCGGCCCAGGCAGGCGCGGAGATCTTCGAGGACTACGACCGGCACTTCGAGGAGGGACTCGCCCTCGTGATCGGGGGGATCGGGGCGCGCTACGGGGTCTCATGACGGGGTCCGGCGCGTCAGGACCGTTTCGCGCGGGCCCGCCGTACGGCCCGGGTGAGCACAGGCGGCAGCAGGTCCTTGGCGAGCCGGCGGGCCCGGGACGGGGCGGGCCGGGCCGGGCGTGCCGCCCGCGTCTCGGTGACCGTGGGGGCGGCCGCCGGTGCGGGCGCCGGTGCCACGTAGTGCCGTGAGGGCGGGAAGGACGGCGGCTTCATACCCCGCGAGCGGGTCCGGATCAGCCGGTGCCCGGCCGCCTCCTGCACGCTCAGCCCGATGTCCGAGCGCTGCCGCAGCATCTCCAGCAGTTCCTCCTGGAGCGGCCCGGGGTCGCCCCAGGAGGCGTACATCTTCTGCGTGCTGAGGCAGATCGGGCGCAGACCGCGGTTGAGGACGGCCTCCCAGGCGGCGACCGAGACACCAGGGGTGTGCTCGGAGCGGAAGTCGTCGAGGACCACGACCCCCTCGGGCAGCAGGATGTCGTGGGCCGCGCCGATGTCGCCGTACACGTGCTCGTACAGGTGCGAGGCGTCGATGTGGATGAAGCGGCAGGTGTCCGGGGCCACCTTCTGGTCCACCAGGGAACTCGGGCCGGTGATCACCGTCGGCAGGGCGTCGTGGAAGGAGAGGTAGTTCCGCTGGAAGGCCTGCTGGGTGAGCGAGGCGTACGACTGCGAGGACTCCGTCTTGTTGGCCTCGTCCGGGGCGTCGCCCTCGAACAGGTCGCAGACGGTGAACAGCTCGCCGTCCTGGAGGTGACGGCCGAGGAGGATCGCGCTCTTGCCCATGTAGACGCCCAGTTCGAGCAGGTCGCCCTTGGTGCCGGCCTTCTTCTGCTGTTCGAGGAACCAGGTGAACAGCGTCTGGTCCAGGGGCGGGAACCAGCCCGGGACGTCGGCGAGCTCGCCGGGGTGCTTGTCGGTTGCCTGCGCGTTGGTCATGAGACGAGCCTTCTCTCTGAGGCTTGCCCGAACCGACGGCCGGTTGAACGTCCCGTGAACAGGGTCAGCGGGTCTTCGCCAGCGCCGTCCGCAGCCGGGGCGTCAGCGACTGCTCCACATAGTTGTTCAGCAGCCACGCCAGCAGCAGCATTGACGCCACCGTGAGCGCGAACGTCACCCCGGAGGGCAGCCCCAGACCGCGGTGCAGGGCGTGGATCACCACCCAGCCGAGATGCTCGTGGACCAGGTAGAAGGGGTACGTCAGCGCGCCCGCGACGGTCAGCCACCGCCAGTTCACCCGGCCCAGCAGGCCCAGCGCGATCGCGGCGACCGCCACGAAGCCGAACGTGACGACGGCGATGATCCCGAACGAGGATCGGTAGGAGAACGCCTCCGGGTTCGGGGCGTGCCACAGCCCCTGCACCGCGTAGTGCTGGCCGATCAGCCAGCTGACGGCCACGATGCCCCACCCGTGGACGTCCCGCCGGTCGCGGTGCACGAGGTAGAGGCCGACACCGCCGATGAAGAAGGGCGCGTACTCGGGCATCAGGACGATGTCGAGCAGCGGCATGCTCGCGTTCTGAGCGATCACCGCGGCCAGCATCCAGCCCGCGCAGAACATGATCACCCGGCGGCGGTTCGCCCCGGGCAGCACGACGCACAGGGCGAACAGGGCGTAGAAGCGGACCTCCGCCCACAGGGTCCAGCACACCCCGAGCACCCGGTCGACGCCCAGGGGCATCTGGAGCATCGTCAGATTCACCAGGGCGTCGCTCGGCGACACGGCCTGGTAGGCGACCACCGGCAGTGCGAAGACGCCGGTCACCAGCAGGACGGCCGCCCAGTAGGCGGGCAGCAGCCGGGAGGCGCGGGAGGCGAAGAACGACGTCAGGGGACGGCCCCAGCCGCTCATGCAGATCACGAAACCGCTGATCACGAAGAACACCTGGACGCCGAGGCAGCCGTAGGCGAACAGCGAGTGCAGGGTGGGGAACTGGTCCCTGGGCGAGGTGCCCCACGCCTGGGCGACCTCACCGTCGCGTCCGCCGTAGT
>NZ_JBEXSH010000797.1:0-4252 GCF_040613555.1 Streptomyces sp. NPDC006265 | reverse complement strand
ATCGGCTCGCCATGACAGCAGCAGGGACGCACCAGGTGAGCCGCGCGGAAACCTCACGGCGAGGCCTGCCTTGGGAACGGCGCGGCAGGTGAAACCGAGCTGCGCCATGGCCCGCAGGACTTCGGCGGCGCTGAAGTCACGTCGGTCCTGGCGCGTGATGACTTGGCCGACCTGCTTGACGGGGTAGTGGCGGCGGCCGATGATCACCGATTCGCCGGTGACCGGTTCGGGCTTGATGCCCTTCATCGATTCCAGCACGCCACCCTTGGTGAGCTCGAAGGGGAAGCGGGCGATGACGCAGCGCATGTGGCCTCACAGAAAGAAGGGAAGAACGGTCCGACCAGGGGCCAGATGTTTCAGCGGGAGAGGGCGAGGATGCCCAGGGCGCTACCTTGCTCGTCGACCACCGGCAGGACACCGAGCCGACGGGTGCGCATCGCGTGCTCGGCTTCGGCCATCGTGGTCACGGGTGAGGCGAACGAACCGTGGTCGCCGAGGATGTCGCGCAGGCGGACACGGTCCGTGTAGTCGGAGCTGTCACGGACGGCAGCGAGTTCGGCATGGGTGACCAGGCCGGTGCACTGGCCGTCCTGGTCGCAGACGACCAGTCGGACCGTGCGGGCAGCGGCCATGACGGCCAGCGCCACCTCGACGCTCATGTCGTCACAGACCTGCGGTCCGGCCGCGTCCATGACCTCCACCGCTGTCCTGTGCGCGGGGTCGGCGTCCGCCGGGCGGGACTCTGTCTGAACCAGCGTCAAAAGGTGCCTCCTGCAGAGATGGGCCGGCTTCCTGATCACTGAAGTTCTAGGCCACTGCGCCGAAGCCGGACTGGCGTACGGGGGTGCGCCTGGTCGCCGAGGCGGGGCGACGGCGGCCTCGGGAGGTGGCGCTGCGCTTGGGGCGTTCGACCACCGGTGCGGTGATGACGACCGGGATGCCGGACGGGGCCTGGGCGCCGGTGATCCGGCTCAGGGCCTCGTCGCCCGAGCGGATCTGGGTGGTCTGCGGACGGATTCCGGCGTCCGACATCAGACGGACCATGCCACGGCGCTGGTTCGGCGTGACCAGGGTGACGACGCTGCCGGACTCGCCGGCGCGGGCGGTACGGCCGCCGCGGTGGAGGTAGTCCTTGTGGTCGGTCGGCGGATCGACGTTGACGACCAGGTCGAGGTTGTCGACGTGGATGCCGCGCGCCGCGACGTTGGTCGCCACCAGCACGGTGACGTGCCCCGTCTTGAACTGCGCCAGCGTGCGGGTGCGCTGGGGTTGCGACTTGCCGCCGTGCAGCGCGGCGGCCCGCACCCCGCTGTTGAGCAGGTCCTGGGTCAGCCGGTCGACGGCGTGCTTGGTGTCCAGGAACATGATCACGCGGCCGTCGCGGGCGGCGATCTCGGTCGTGGCGGCGTGCTTGTCGGCGCCGTGGACGTGCAGGACGTGGTGCTCCATCGTCGTGACCGCACCGGCCGACGGGTCGACGGAGTGCACGACGGGGTCGGTCAGGTAGCGGCGTACCAGCAGGTCGACGTTGCGGTCCAGGGTGGCGGAGAACAGCATCCGCTGCCCCTCCGGGCGCACCTGGTCGAGCAGCGCGGTGACCTGGGGCATGAAGCCCATGTCGGCCATCTGGTCGGCCTCGTCCAGCACCGTGATGCCCACCTGGTTCAGCCGACAGTCGCCGCGGTCGATGAGGTCCTTGAGCCGTCCCGGTGTCGCGACGACGATCTCGCTGCCGGTGCGCAGTGCGCCGGCCTGTCGGCCGATGGACATGCCGCCCACCACCGTAGCCAGCCGCAGCCGCACGGAGCGGGCGTACGGGGTCAGCGCGTCGGTCACCTGCTGTGCCAGCTCACGCGTCGGGACGAGGATCAGCCCCAGCGGCTGGCGGGGCTCAGCACGCTGCCCAGCGGTACGCGCCAGCAGGGCGAGGCCGAAGGCCAGGGTCTTGCCGGACCCGGTGCGGCCGCGGCCCAGGACGTCACGGCCCGCAAGGGAGTTCGGCAGCGTCGCGCCCTGAATCGGGAACGGGGCCGTCACACCCTGCCTGCCGAGTTCGGCCAGCATCTGCTCAGGCATGTCGAGATCGGCGAAGCCATCAACGGCGGGCAGCGCGGGGGTGATCGTCCTGGGCAGCGCAAACTCACCTTGCACGGCGGCGGACCGACGGCCGTAACCGCCGGAACGTACGGGCCCGCCGGTACGACGCGGTGCCTGCGAGCCGTAACCGCCGCCCCTTCCGGCGTCGGCACGGCCGTCACGGGATCGGGCGGGGCGGTCGTTCGTGTACGTGCGGTTCATGCGGAACCTTCCTCGATGTGGCACATATCAAGGAATTCCCGCTGCGATGAACGGCACGGAGAATTACAAGTATGGACCGGTGGCAAAAGAAAGCAGATCTGGCCGACTGAAATCTCGGGGGCGCAGGTGCTGACATTGGTGACGCGATGGGGACCTTGCGATCCGGGCGCCGACTGCGGGGCAACGCTTCAGGATGCGCCTGCGCCCTGAGGGAGGAACCCTTGTGGTGGTACTGCGGATTCCTCCGGGGCATCCCGGGTGAAAGCCGCTGCGGGATACGCGTGCAGCTGGGGCCCACACCCCGAAGGATGCGGGCCCCAGCTACGGATTGCGCGTGAGCGTCAGGCCGGAACGATGTTCTCGGCCGTCGGGCCCTTCTGACCCTGCGCGATGTCGAAGTTCACCTTCTGGCCCTCGAGCAGCTCACGAAAGCCCTGCGCGGCGATGTTCGAGTAGTGGGCGAACACGTCGGCGCCGCCACCGTCCTGCTCGATGAAGCCGAAGCCCTTTTCCGCGTTGAACCACTTCACGGTACCAGCAGCCATGTCATATCTCCTTTGGGGCAGTGCATCGGCGTCCGCACTGCGCGGGCGCCGTGTCGCCGCGATGATTACCCCGCCCGGAAATGACCGGAAATACAAAAGTGCTCCCGACCGACAGAAGTCTGGCGGGGGCACTTGAAGTTTTGGGAACCACAACTGCAACTGATACAGACAGTAGCACACCGGACGGCCCGTGCACCTTGGGCAATTCCGCTCTGCTCTTCGCGGCAAAAACTCCCGCTGCGCGGCCATCCAAAAACTGATCCCTCGGGAACAGATATGAGTCACTCGGCGTTCAACACCTCAGGAAGGGTGGTCAATCGGCACGCTGCGCGGCGGCCGGGGAAAGGCCGCTTCCGCCAGGAAACACAGCTGCGAGACTGTGGGGATGACCAACAGCGGATGCCGTTACCGGTCCCGGATGAGATCCCACCTCTTCAGTGTGGGTGAGGCGCCTGGTCATGACGGTAATGGCGGCCCGGGTGATGAGGCTCTCGCAGTGCTGGATGAGCCGTTCGCACTCCCCTCCCCGGCCGTCCCCGGCGGGGATATCGCCGGACGCCGCCCCCAGTAACAGCCTGCGTCCCGTCGGCCTCACCGCCTTCCCTGACGTCCGCCGTGAAGCGAGGCGCTGCAGGGACGAATTAGGCGGGAGCGGCCGGGGCGGGCACGGTGCCGGCGTGCGGAGGGCCGCCGGCTGACAGCGTCGCGAACGACGCCGACTTCGCCCGCACCAGCACACCGCCGACGCCCAGTACGTCGGGCGGGCCGGTGCCTAGTGCCGCGGCAGGCAACGTTCGCCCCGTCACGACGCCCGGCACGCTCCCCCACGCTCTCGACTCTCGACTCCGCTCGAGCAGGGGGTACCCCCACTCGCCGCACCGGCCGAAACCCCAAGTACGTCCAGTACGAGGGCTTCCGGCCGCCACGCCGAGAACACGCACCGGACGCCGCTCCTCACGGGCAAACGTTGCCTGCCGCGGCACTAGCTGCCCGTGTCGCCTCGTGGCAGGGACGCTTCGGCGAGCACCACCACGCCACCGCCACCAGGCGCGTCGGTGACGGTGTGTCCAAGCTGGGCCAGCAGTCCTACTACTGCGGTCTGCACGATCACTCTCATGCTGTCGTTGCTCGCTGCACGGCCTGCCTGGTCACGGGCGAGCGCGGTGAACCCGTCCGAGGCCGTCCAGCTGACCAAAGCGCCCGCAGACACCTCGGTCACCCGCAGCCCCGGAACCCCGATGTCCGCGTCGCCCAGCACCTGAAAACCGGCCTGGACCAGGCCAGAGCTCACCCGGGAAACGAGATCAGCCGGGGCGCAGGACACGCCGGTCGCCTGCCCACGAGAAGCACGATCATGCCACCGTCCTCACAGGCGCCTGTGAGGACGGTGGGAGGACTCGGTGGACGCC
>NZ_JBEXSH010000796.1:2803-4265 GCF_040613555.1 Streptomyces sp. NPDC006265 | reverse complement strand
GGGGACGGGCCGGAGGCGTCCAGGCCCGGAGGGCCGAGGGCGGCTGGCAGGTGTACGGGCAGGTCGACCAGGTGCTCGACGGGCACAGCGCCCAACTGCTCGTGGTCGCCGCGCACGCCGGGGGGTTCGCCCGCTCCCGCGCCCTGCTCTTCCTGGTGCGCGGTGACGCCACCGGACTCACCCGCGTACGGCAGACCGCGCTGGACGCGACCCGCCCGCAGGGCCGGATCCAACTGCGCGACGTGCCGGCCGAGTTGCTGGGCGACGAGAGCGTGGGCACCCTCCCCGCCCTCGCCCGGCTCGGCGACACCGCCGCCGCCTGCCTCGCCGCCGAGGCCGTGGGGGCGGCAGGCCGGGTGCTGGAGCGGACCGTCGAGTACGTGGGGCAGCGCGAGCAGTTCGGCCGGCCGGTCGGCTCCTTCCAGGCGGTCAAGCACCGGCTGGCCGACGCGTACGTCCAGGTCCAGGCGGCCCGCTCGGCGGCGTACTACGCGGCCTGGGCGGCCGCCACCGAAGCCACCGCCGGCGCCACGGTCACCGGGGCCGCGACCGCGACCGCCCGCGAGGAGACGGCCGGGGGTCTCGCCCTCGCCCAGGCGCTCGAGGCGCTGCGCCGTGCCGCCGCCGAGGGGATCCAGTTGCACGGCGGCATCGGATTCACCTGGGAGCACGAGGCTCACCTGTACTTCAAGCGTGCCGCGGGCGACGAGCTGCTGTTCGGGCCGGTGCACCGGCTGCGGGCGCACGCGGCCGACGCGGCACACGTCTTCGAGGAGGCCGGCACATGAGGGGCGCTCGTGTGGTGCAGAAGGTGTCGTCGACCAGGGGCTTCGCCCGCGTGGCACCCCATGTGGTGCCCGTCCTCGATCGTGCCGTCCACCGGCTGACCAGGGGAAGAGTGCTGCTCAGCGCGCAACTGCTCCCCGGGGTGGTGCTGACCTCGACCGGGGCGCGGAGCGGACTGCCCCGCCGTACCCCCCTGGCCTGCATGCCCGAGGACGGCGGGCGCTGCTGGATCCTCGTCGGGTCCAACTTCGGGCGGCCCGGGCACCCCGCCTGGAGCCACAACCTGCTGGCGCATCCCGACGCGGAGATCAGCTGGAAGGGCCGGGACGTCCCGGTCACGGCCCGGCTGCTGGCGGGGGAGGAACGGGCGGCGGCCTGGCAGGCGCTGCTGCGGTTCTGGCCGCCGTACGCGGCGTACCAGGCGCGGGTGGAGCGGGAGATCCGGGTGTTCCGCCTCGTGCGGCGCTAGGGACCTTCTGATGGATCTCCGCGGCGCCGCGATGCCCGGCACGCTCCCCCAAGCTCTCGACTCCGCTCGAGCAGGGGGTACTCTCACTCGCCCCGAACACCGCTCCTTCCTCCACGGAGATCCATCAGAAGGGCCCTAGCAGGGACGGAGAAGCGCAACAGGCGGTGGGGCCCCCCGGGGTGGCACCGCCGGCCCGACAGGAACAGG
>NZ_JBEXSH010000796.1:0-2793 GCF_040613555.1 Streptomyces sp. NPDC006265 | reverse complement strand
AACCGAACCTACCACCGAGGAGATCCAAATTTTGGCCCCTCGCAGGTACGCAGAACGGAAACGGGGGGGGCTCCCCCGGGGTCCACCAGCGCCTGCCAGACAGGACATGGGAGCGTAAGAGGCTGTTGCGCCGCGCTATTTCGTCGGCTTCCGGCCGGTGACGCCCAGGTGCACCAACAGGGCGAGGTTCGGCTTCAGTTCGGCCTGCTTCACGCCCCAGGAGGAGAAGCCCTTCTGGTGGGAGGCGACGGCTGCGAGCATCGCGACCAGTGAACCGGCGACGGCCGCCGGGTTCACGTCCTTGTCGACCCTGCCCTTGGCCTGGAGCTCGGCGACGGCGTCCGCGAGGGAGTTGTTCACCGAGTTGAGGATCTTCATCCGGAGTTTGTAGAAGCGCTTGTCGCCCTCGGCGGCACCGAGATCGACGACCCGGAGGATCGCGTCGTTCTTGTGCCAGAAGTCCAGGAAGCCGTCGACGAGTCCCTGCGCCGTCTGCCAGCCGGCCTTGCCGGCCCAGGAGCGGCCCTGAAGGAGCTCCGTCAACGCGGCGCCCTCGGTGGCCATTTGCTCGGCGATCTCCAGGACGGCGCTCTCGACGTCCGGGAAGTACTGGTAGAAGGTCGCGGGCGAAGTGCCCGCTTTCCGGGCGACATCGATGACTTTGACGTCCCGGTACGGGGAGGAGCTGAGCATCTCGCTGAGGCAGTCGAGCAGCTTCTGCCGGGTCGCCTGCCCACGCCGGCCGGCCACGCGGCCGTCGACGGTACGCACTTGTCCTGTCATGCCGTCAGCTTACCGAGGCGTGATCGGGGCGCGATTCGGCCGACTGCAAATGGGGTGCAGGAGAGTGGTGGGGCTGGTGTTCCTGGTCTGCGGGGTGGGGCAGTCGCGGTTACGTTGTCGGCATGGCCGAAAACAGGGCATCGGTGTACGGAGAGGGCGTCCCCTGCTGGATGGACGCGCAGCTTCGCGACGTCGAGGCGGGCAAGCGGTTCTACGGTGAACTTTTCGGGTGGACCTTCGAGGACGAGTGGTTCGGCTCCTTCACCGAGGCGCTGAAGGACGGCGAACCGGTGGCCGCCCTCGTCCGCAAGGTGGACGGGCGGCTGCCCACCGTCTGGACGGTGTACTTCGCGACCCCGGACGCCCCGGCCCTGGCCCGGCGCATCCGGGACGCGGGCGGGCAGATCGTCTCGGCGCCGGTGCCGGCCGGGGAACTGGGCGTCACCGCGCTCGTCACCGACCCCGAGGGCGCCGTCTTCGCCCTGTGGCAGCCGGAGGGGCACCCCGGCTTCGGCAGGCGGCACGAGTCGGGCACCTTCGCCTGGGCCGAGCTGTACGCCCGGGACACCGAGGCGGCCAACGCCTTCTACGGCGACCTCTTCCGGGAGGCCCTGTTCGGGCCGGACGCGGCGCCCGACTTCGGCCGCGCCCCCGTCTCCGACGTGTTCCCGGCCGAGATGCCGCCCCACTTCCTCGTGCACTTCGCCGTCGAGGACGTGGCGGCCGCGCTGGAGGACGTGACGCGGCTCGGCGGCCGGGTTCAGGTCCCGCCTTTCGAGACGTCGTACGGCGAGGTCGCCGTCGTCACCGACAATCAAGGGGCGTCCTTCGCGCTGCTGCACCGCTGACCAGGCATTGTTTGGTCATCGTTTGATCACTTCTGTGACGAGACACCCCAATTGTCACCGGGTTCGCAACCGGGGCTCCGGCCAGGAAGAATCAGGGTGCGTGCCGCCATGGCGGTGCGGTGGTGAGACGCTGCACGGGGTCGCGTGGAACATGTGGCTTGGCGCGGCTCGTACGGGGAGGTGGCAGGCAGAGTGGTGGATCAGCTGACGCAGCACGATCCGCGGCGGATCGGGCCGTTCGAGGTGCTGGGACGGCTGGGTGCCGGCGGCATGGGGCTGGTCTATCTCGCGCGTTCGGCGTCCGGCCGGCGGGTGGCGATCAAGACCGTCCGGACGGAGCTGGCCGAGGACCAGCTGTTCCGGGTCCGCTTCACGCGTGAGGTGGAGGCGGCCCGCGCCGTCTCCGGCTTCTACACGGCCGCGGTCGTGGACGCCGACCCGCGCGCCGCCGTGCCGTGGCTGGCCACCGCGTACGTCCCCGCGCCCTCCCTCGAGGAGATAGTGAACGACTGCGGTCCGATGCCGGCCCAGGCGGTGCGCTGGCTGGCGGCGGGCGTGGCCGAGGCGCTCCAGTCCATCCACGGCGCGGGCCTGGTGCACCGGGACCTCAAGCCGTCGAACGTCCTCGTCGTCGAGGACGGCCCCCGGGTGATCGACTTCGGCATCGCCTCGGGCGTGTCGAACACGCGTTTGACGATGACGAACGTCGCCGTCGGCACCCCCGCCTACATGTCGCCCGAGCAGGCCAAGGACTCCCGCAGCGTCACCGGCGCCAGCGACGTCTTCTCCCTCGGCTCGATGCTGGTCTTCGCCGCCACCGGGCACCCCCCTTTCCACGGCGCCAACCCGGTCGAGACGGTCTTCATGCTGCTGCGCGAGGGCCCGGACCTGGAAGGCCTCCCGGACGAACTGCGTCCGCTCATCGAGTCCTGTATGCAGATGGACGCGACGGCCCGCCCCAACCCGGCCGACCTCCAGTCCCAGCTGGCCCCGCACCTCTTCGGCTCCGGCTCCGACGACAGCGGCACGGCCTCCGCGTGGCTGCCCGAGCGGGCCGTGAGCATGATCGAGTCCCGCCGCAACGGCCGCCCGGCCGGCAAGCCCGCCCCCGGCGCGGGCCGCAGCGGCGGCGGACGCCCCGCGCCGGGCCCCGCGCCCGTCC
>NZ_JBEXSH010000795.1:0-4280 GCF_040613555.1 Streptomyces sp. NPDC006265 | reverse complement strand
GGCCGGACGGCCCGCCCCGGGCGCGTGCCACCGGTGGTCTCCCCGGAGGTTCCGGCGGCCTTTCAGGAGTTGAGGAACAACGCCGCCGTCGGCAGCAGCGGGGCCGTGAGGCTCAGCAGCCAGTAGGTGTGCGGGGCGAGTGTCGTCCGGCGCCGGAGCGGCCTGTTGGCGAGCCACCAGATCAGGCCGTAGAGCGTGACGACGGGGACGACGATCACGAGCCAGAGGGCCATGCCGTCGTTCTCGGTGGGTTCCCGCACGGTCCAGCCGGCCTCGGCGAGCGGCCAGTTCACCGCGAGGTACCAGAGCAGCCAGAACGGCACCACGCCCGGTATCCCGAGCAGCACGTTCACCACGAGTGGTGCCGACCAGTGCCGCGCCAACCGTCCCCGCCCCATGTGCCCCCGCCCTCCGCTGACGCCGGCCGTCCTCCGGCCCGGCACCGCATTATCGCGGGCCGGTGATCACAGCACACGCTCTCCGCGCCGCCACACCCCGCTGACCAGCGGGACGCCTGGGCGGTAGGCCAGGTGGACGTGGCTCGGGGCGTCGAGGAGCGTCAGGTCCGCGTACGCGCCCGGGGTGAGGCGGCCGACGTCGTCGCGCCGCAGGGCCGCCGCGCCGCCCGCGGTCGCCGACCACACGGCCTCGTCCGGGGTCATCCCCATGTCCCGTACGGCCAGCGCGATGCAGAACGGGACGGACGAGGTGAAGGACGAGCCGGGGTTGCAGTCCGTGGACAGCGCGACCGTGACACCCGCGTCGAGCAGCCGCCGCGCGTCCGGCCATGCCGCCCGCGTGGAGAACTCGGCCCCGGGCAGCAGGGTGGCGACCGTACGGCCGCCGGCCAGGGCGTCCACGTCCGCGTCCGTGAGGTGGGTGCAGTGGTCGGCGCTGGCCGCGTCGAGCTCGACCGCGAGCTGCACACCCGGGCCGTAGGACAGCTGGTTGGCGTGGATGCGGGGGTGCAGGCCCTTTGCCTTCCCGGCGGTGAGGATCGCGCGGGCCTGGTCGCCGTCGAAGGCGCCCTTCTCGCAGAAGACGTCGATCCAGCGGGCGTGCGGGGCACAGGCGTCGAGCATCTCGCCGGTGACCAGGGCGACGTAGCCCGCCGGGTCCTCGGCGTGGTCCGGCGGAACGATGTGGGCGCCGAGGTAGGTGACCTCGTCGGTGTGGGCGGCGGCGATGCGCAGGGCGCGGGCCTCGTCCTCGACGGTCAGGCCGTAGCCGGACTTGGTCTCGAACGTGGTGGTGCCCTGGCGGAGGGCTTCGGCGAGGTAACGGGTGACGTTGGCCTCGAGTTCCCCGTCGCTCGCCGCCCGCGTGGCCGCGACGGTGGTGCGGATGCCGCCCGCGCTGTACGGCCGCCCTGACATCCGGGCGTTGAACTCCTGCGTCCGGTCGCCCGCGAAGACGAGGTGGGAGTGGGAGTCCACGAAGCCGGGCAGGACCGCCCGGCCGCCCGCGTCGATCCGGTTGTCAGTGGCGGGTGCTTTGCTTTGATCACCGGTCCACACGACGCGGTCGCCCTCGATGACGACGGCCGCGTCCTGGACCAGTCCCAGGGGGGAACCGTCACCGGAGGAGGGGTCGTTGGTGACCAGGGCTGCGATGTTGGTGATGAGCGTGCTTGCGGTGCTCGCGGAGTGGGCGGGGCTGACGGTCGTCGCGTTGCTCATGGCGTCCTTGGTGGCCTGGTCGGCGGTGGGGTCGGGTTCGGGGGCGGAGGCGGGCCGCGCGGGCGGGCGGCCCGGGGTCATCCGCGCAGCGCTTCGACGGCGTCCGCGAGGGCTCGTGGCACGTCCGGTACGAGGGAGTGGACCCCGTCCCGTACGACGTGCCGGCCTGCCACGACGGTATGCGACACGTCCGCTGCCGACCCGGCGAATACGGCCGTCTCGGCCCCGAGCCGCGGAAGCGGCCCTGCCGTCCTGACCGAGTCGAGCGCGAGAGTGGTGAAGTCGGCGAGCGCGCCGGTCTCCAGGGCGCCCGCGTCGTCCCAGCCGAGGGCCGCGTGGCCGTCGGCCGAGGCCGCCCGCAGCAGGGCCGCCGCCGTCCAGTGACCGCGGGTGCGGGTGCGCAGCCGCTCGTTCAGCTCCATGGCCCGCGCCTCTTCGAGCAGGTCGATGACGGCGTGGCTGTCCGAGCCGAGGGAGAGTGGGGAGCCCTCGTTCTGCAGGGCGACGGCCGGCCCGATGCCGTCCGCGAGGTCCCGCTCGGTCGTCGGGCACATGCAGGTGCCGGTGCCGCTGCCGCCGATGAGGGAGATGTCCTCGGCGGTGAGGTGGGTGTTGTGGACTCCGGTGGTGCGCGGTCCGAGGACGCCGTGCAGGGCGAGGAGCTGGGTCGGGGTGCAGCCGTGGACCTCCCGGCACGCCTCGTTCTCCGCGGTCTGTTCGGACAGGTGCGCATGAAGCGGTGCCCGCCGCTCCTCGGCCCACCGCGCGACAGTCGCCAACTGCTCGGCGGGCACGGCCCGTACGGAGTGGATCGCCGCGCCGATCCGTGCGTGATCCCGTTCCTTGAGAAGTGAAGAGCGTGCGGCCCAGGCCTCGGCGTCCCCGTCGGAGAAGCGGAGCTGGTGGGTGGTGGGCGGTTGCCCGAAGCCGGAGGAGAGGTAGGCGGTGTCGAGGAGGGTGATGCGGATGCCGGCTTCGGCGGCGGCCTCGATGAGGGCCTCGCCCATGGCGTTGGGGTAGGCGTAGGGGGTGCCGCCGGGGGCGTGGTGGACGTAGTGGAACTCGCCGACGGCCGTGATGCCGGCCAGCGCCATCTCGGCGTACACGGCGCGGGCGAGGGCGTGGTAGCTGTCCGGGGTGAGCCGCCCGGCTGTGGCGTACATGACCTCGCGCCAGGTCCAGAAGGTGCCGGAGCCGACCTGGACGGCGCCCCGCAGGGCGCGGTGGAAGGCGTGGCTGTGGGCGTTGGCCAGGCCGGGCAGGGTGAGCCCGCGCAGGACCTCGGCGCCGGGGGGCGGCGCGGGGGTGCCGGTGCGGACGGCGGTGATGCGGCCGTCCCGGACGTCGAGGGCCACGCCCGGCTCGACACCGTTGCCGAGCCAGGCGTGCTCCAGCCAGTACGTCCGCGGGGCTGCTGTCGTCACCTGCACGCCAGTCCTTCCAGTACGTCGGCGAGTGCGAGTACCCCGGCCACGCAGTCGTCCTCGCTCGCGGACTCGGCCGGGGAGTGGGAGACGCCGGTGGGGTTGCGCACGAACAGCATGGCGGTCGGGATGCTCCCGGACAGGATCCCCGCGTCATGTCCCGCGCCGGTGCCGAGGACGGGGACCGTGAGGTCGGTGTCCGTGCCGAGGATGCGGGCGAGTTCGTCGCGCAGGGCGTGGTCGAACTCGATGACGGGGGTGAAGGACTCAGGGACGACGTCGAGGTCGATGCCGTGCGCGTCCGCGTACTGCCGGGCGGCCTTCTCGATGCCGCCGACCACGGTGTCGAGGCTCATCTGGTCCTCGGCACGGGAGTCGAGCCAGCCGCGCACGAGGGACGGGATGGCGTTGACGCCGTTGGGCTCGACAGCGATCTTGCCGAAGGTCGCGACGGCCCCGGCGAGTTCGGCCTCGCGCCGGGCGGCGAGGACGGTCTCGGCGTAGGACAGCATCGGGTCGTGCCGGTCGGCGAGCCGGGTGGTGCCGGCGTGGTTGGCCTCGCCGCGGAAGTCGAACCGCCACCGGCCGTGCGGCCAGATCGCGCTGGCGAGACCGACCCGGTCGCCGGACAGGTCGAGTGCCCGGCCCTGCTCGACGTGCAGTTCGACGAAAGCGCCGATGCGGGCGAGCCGTTCGGGGTCCGGCCCGATGGCCTCCGGGTCGTATCCGGCGGCCTCCATGGCCCGAGGCAGCGTCACACCGTCGCCGTCGGTGAGCAGGTGCGCCTGCGCGCGGGTGAGCTGCCCGGCGGTGAGCCGGGACCCGACGCAGGCGAGCCCGAACCGGGCGCCCTCCTCGTCGCCGAAGTTCACGATGGCCAGGGGCCGGGTGAGGCGGGCGTCCCTGCTGCGCAGCTCGTCGAGCGCGGCGAAAGCGGACACGACTCCGAGGGGGCCGTCGAAGGCACCGCCGTCCGGCACGGAGTCGAGGTGCGAGCCGGTGACGACGGCGTTCCCGGCGGCGGGGTCCCCGAGCCAGGCCCACTGGTTGCCGATCCGGTCGACCTCGCAGGGCAGCCCGCGGGCCGCGGCCTGCCCATCGAACCAGGCCCGGCAGTCGCCGTCGACCGCGGTCCAGGCGAACCGCCGGTAGCCGCCGGAGTCGGGGTGCCGCCCGA
>NZ_JBEXSH010000794.1:0-4292 GCF_040613555.1 Streptomyces sp. NPDC006265 | reverse complement strand
GGTGGACCGCCAGGAGGTACAGCAACTCCGCATGCCGGGGGCTCAGTTCCCGGGCCCAGGAGCCCGCTTCGCCGATCACCTCCACCGACCAGTGCCGCGCCTGCCTGAGGTCCAGTACGATCCTGGCCGGGCCGCGCGGCCCCGGCTCGTCGTCGGCCACCCGCAGCAGCCAGCCCCCGGCCAGCGGCTCCACCGAGCACAGCCCGAGCGCCGGCAGCCATCTCGGGCCCGCCGACAGCGACTTCGGCAGCGCCACGCGCCGCGCGTACGGCATCCCGCTGACCGCGGCGGTCCAGCCGTCCGGGTCGACGACCAGGGCGCGGCCGCCGAGCCGGGCCAGCACCGGCGCCGCCACCGCCCGCAGCCGCTCCAACGACTCCGTGTGCATCTCCCGCAGCCGGGCCTCGGCGAGTTTGGCCACCGAACCGACCCAGGAGAGCGTCGCCGGATGCATCGTCTCCAGCGGGCCGCTCACGTCCACCACGCCGAGCAGCCGGCCGTCCCGCGGATCCGTCAGGGGAGCGCCCGCACAGGTCCAGCCGGCCTGGGAGCGCACGAAGTGCTCGGAGGCGAAGACCTGCACAGGTCGGCGCACCACCGCCGGAGTGCCCAGACCGTTCGTGCCGACGACGTCCTCACGCCAGTCCGCGCCGAGTTCGAAGCCCAGTCCGTCCGCCTTGCGCAGCACCGGCGGACTGCCCTCGCGCCACAGCACCCGGCCGTCCCCGTCGGCCACCACCATGATGTGGTGCGCGACGTCGGCCGCCGCCAGCAGTCCCTCCCGCAGTACCGGCAGGACATGGCGCAATACCGTCGTCTCGCGCCGCCGCTGCACCTCCTCGCGGGAGAGCGGATCCGCCCGGACGTCGTGGTCGGGATCGACACCGCTGCGCATCATCCGCTCCCAGGACCGCTCGATCACCGGACGCGGCGCCACCGGAGCGGGCTGCCCGGCCAGCCGGGCGGAACGCACCTGGCTGAGGACCCGGGCCGCACGCGTGCTGTCCACGGCGGCCAAGTGCCTGACGTCCATCCGCGTGCGCCCCCCCGAGTCGCTTTTGACTGTGCGTCTCATAGTGCCGTCTGCCCCGGGGACGCGTGCACAGTCCGCACGCAGTCAGCAGCAAGTTGCAACCCCCTGCAACCCTGGTGGACGGCCCGGCCATGTCTGAAGCTTGAGCGGCGCCGTGCCGAGCGGCGTTCAGTGGCTCGAACGGGCCAGTGCTGCGGGGGTGGTGCCGTGTCGGCGCAGCACCACCCCCGCTCAACGCGTACGCGTGAAGCGCAGTCCGGATCAGGACACCGGACGGGCCCGCTCCACCACCGACGCCAGGTCCAGCGTGTGCGGCAGCGTCCCGAACGCGGCGCCCGCGTCACCCCCGAGCCGCCCCGCGCAGAACGCGTCGGCGACCTGCGGTGGCGCGAAGCGGACCAGCAGCGAACCCTGAAGGACCAGCGCGAGCCGCTCCGCCAGCCGCCGGGCCCGCCCCTCCACGCCGTCCAGGTCGGCCAGTTCGGTCAGAAGATTCTTGATGGCCGCGTCGAGGCGGTGATCGGCGCCGCGCGCCTGCCCGACCTCCCGCAGATACGCGTCCAGCGCGCCCGGCTCCCGCTGCAAGGCCCGCAGCACGTCCAGCGCCTGCACGTTGCCCGCGCCCTCCCAGACCGAGTTCAGCGGCGACTCGCGCACCAGCCGCGGCATCCCGGACTCCTCCACGTACCCGTTGCCGCCGAGGCACTCCGCCGCCTCCACGGCAACCGGCGGGCAGCGCTTGGTCACCCAGTACTTGGCGGCCGGCACCGCGATCCGCAGCAGCGCCCGCTCCTGCTCGCCGCCGTCGTCACAGGCCGCCGCGAGCCGCAGCGCCAGGGTCGTCGCCGCCTCCGACTCGAGCGCCAGGTCGGCGAGGACGTTGCGCATCAGCGGCTTGTCGACGAGCTTCCCGCCGAACGCCTCGCGGTATGTGCAGTGGTGCACCGCCTGCGCCACGGCCTGCCGCATCAGCCCAGCCGAGCCGAGCACGCAGTCGAGCCGGGTCGCCGCGACCATCCCGATGATGGTGCGCACCCCGCGCCCCTCCTCGCCGACCCGGCGCGCCCAGGTCCCGTCGAACTCGACCTCGGCGGAGGCGTTCGACCGGTTGCCGAGCTTGTCCTTGAGCCGCTGGATCCGGAACACGTTGCGCGTGCCGTCCCGCAGCACCCGCGGCACCAGGAAACAGGTCAGTCCGCCCGGGGCCTGCGCCAGCACCAGGAATCCGTCGGACATGGGCGCCGAGCAGAACCACTTGTGCCCGGTCAGCTCGTACGTCCCGTCCTCGGCGAGGGGCCGCGCCGACGTGGTGTTCGCCCGGACGTCGCTGCCGCCCTGCTTCTCCGTCATGCCCATCCCGAACAGCGCCCCGGCCTTGAGGTGCGCGGGCCGCAGCTCACGGTCGTAGACCATGGACGTCAGCCGCGGCTCCCACTCGGCGGCCAGGTCCGGGTCGGTGCGCAGGGCGGGCACCGCCGCGTGCGTCATGGACAGCGGGCAGCCGTTGCCGGCCTCGACCTGCGTCCACACCAGGAAGGCGGCGGCCCGCCGCAGGTGCCCGGCCGGGCGGTCCCAGGCCGCCGTCAGACCGGCCGAGACACCCTTGCCGAGCAGCCGGTGCCAGGAGGGGTGGAACTCGACCTCGTCGACGCGGTTGCCGTACCGGTCGTGCGTGAGGAGGCGCGGTGGGTTCTCGTTGGCCAGCCTCCCCCACTCCTGCACCTGGGCCGAGCCGGAGGTCCGGCCGAGTGCCGCCAGCTCCCCGAGGACCTCCTCGCGCAGGTCCGGTTCCAGATGCCGCTCGACCGCGGCGGCCAGGGCCCGGTCGGCGGAGAAGACGTCGTACCCGACCAGCGGCGGGACCTGGTTCGTCACGGTGTGGGTGCTGCCTGCCATGGTGCGAACGTACCCCGGGGCGGCACCTTGGCACCCGGTGAACCCGGACCGGTCCGCGAAGACCCGGCCTGTGGGTGAGTGGGGCAGGGCACGGCGGCTACCGTTAGGGGGTGCAGCCAGCAAGTGAAACCCCCGACACGCCCTCCGGGCGCCTTCACCGGGCGCGGGCGCTCTACCGGAACGTCTCCAAACGCAGGACCGCCTGGCTGTTGGTCAAGGACACCGTCAACTCCTGCGTCGAGTACCGCATCCTCGGCCTCGCGGCCGAGGCCGCGTTCTTCACTCTGCTGTCGGTTCCGCCGCTGCTGCTGAGCATGATCGGACTGCTCGGCTACGTCGACGCCTGGACCGGCGCCGACACCATCGAGAGCCTCCAGACCAACCTCCTGGAGGCCTCCCGCACGGTCCTGTCCGACCAGGGCGTCCGCGAGATCGCCCAGCCGATCCTGCACGACGTGATGAAGGGCGGTCGGCCCGACGTCATCTCCATCGGCTTTCTGTTCGCCCTCTGGTCGGGTTCCCGCGCGGTGAACGTCTTCATCGACACCATCACCGTGATGTACGGCCTGGACGGTGTCCGGGGCATCGTCAAGACCCGTCTGATGGCCTTCCTGCTGTTCATCGTGGCCCTGCTGATCGGCTCGATCGCGCTGCCGCTGATGGTGGCCGGGCCGGACGCCGTGGTGCGGATCGTGCCGTGGTCGACGACGGTCGTCCAGATCCTCTACTGGCCCACGGTGATCCTCCTGTCGATCGCCTTCCTGACGACGCTGTACCACGTGTCGGTCCCCGTCCGCTCCCCGTGGATCGAGGACGTGCCCGGCGCGCTCGTCGCCCTCGGCATGTGGGTGCTCGGCAGCTTCCTGCTGCGGATCTACCTGACCAGCACGGTCGAGGGCCCCACGATCTACGGCTCCCTCGCAGCGCCCGTCGCCGTGCTGCTGTGGATCGGTGTGTCCGCGTTCGCCGTGCTCGTCGGGGCCGCGGTCAACGCCGCCATCGACCGGGTCTGGCCGGCCGCCGCCACGGCCGCGGCCCGCGAGGCCAACGAGCGGCTGCGGCAGGCGCAGGTCGCCGAGTACGTGGCCCGCGCCGGCGCGGCGGGCGAGGCCGACCCCGACATGCCCTCCGAATTCCCGGAACGCTGGTCGCGCTTCCTGCCGCCGGAGGACGTGTCGGCCCGCCTGCGCACCCACGTGAAGAGCACCCACGTGAAGAACAGCCACGTGAAGGACAGCCATGTGAAGAACAGCCAGGTCAACGCCGAGGGACGGCCGCCCGAGGAGAAGTGACGGCCGCCGCCCTCGGGCTTCCAGGCCCCGCCGTGGCTTCCTCTCTCAGGCCTTCCAGGCCCCGCCCCGCC
>NZ_JBEXSH010000793.1:0-4292 GCF_040613555.1 Streptomyces sp. NPDC006265 | reverse complement strand
GTACGTCCAGTACGAGGGCTTCCGGCCGGCACGCCGAGAGCACGCACCAAACGCCGCTCCTCAACGGGCAAACGTTGCCTGCCGCGGCACTAGTCACCGGGCCGGGGTCCCGGATCACCGGGCCGGGCGGCTCAGCGGGACACGGCGTCGACCAGCTCGGCGAGTGCCGCGCTGAGCCGCTCCAGCCCGGGCCCGGCGGGGCCGCCCGGCTCGTTCATGTAGGTGTCCCGGCGGATCTCCAGCATGAGCGCGCTCACCTCGGGCCGCTTCCCGTAGAACTCCAGGGGCACGTAGGTCCCGCTGAACGGGGTGTCGAGCTCCGTCTCCCCGAACGCCTCCCGGGCGGCGTCAAGCAGCGCGGCAGGCGTGTGGACGGAGTCGGTGCCGAGACAGACCGGCGGGCGGGGCCCCTCCCCGTGCAGCTCGTAGGGCAGCCTGCGGCTCGGGTAGGAATGCACGTCGATGATCACGGCTCGCCCGGTGGCTGCCAGCCGGTCCGCCACGGCCTCGGTCATCGCCCGCGCGTAGGGCAGGAAGTACCGCTCGACGAGCGGCCCGGCATCGACACCCTCGGACCGCAGCGCTTCGCCGTGCGTGGTCCGCGTGTACACCGCCCCCATGCCGACGGCGAGCATCTCCTCCCGCTCGTCCGGAAACCGCTCCGGATCGACGACCAGCCGCGACAGCCGGTTGACGAACCGCCACGGTGCGACGCCCGCCAGCCCGGCCGCCGCTTCGGCGATCCGGTCCGTGTGAGCGTCCGTGATGTGGTCCAGTTCCCGCGCCAGTTCCGCCTCACCGAGCACGATCTCCGCGCGCACGGTCGGCGGTATCTCCCGTGCGGCGTGCGGCACATGGAGGATCACCGGGGACCGCCCGGCCCCGGGCAGCAGCTCGAAGGGCGGCGGGGCGTCGGTCACGAGGCGGCTCCAGGGGCGTTGTCAGTGGTCTCCGGAAGGATCAAGGTGCCACATCGCCCGACCACCGAGGCCGACGACGCCATGCCGATCAGCAACCAGCAGGTGAGCAGCCATCCGTTCCTGCGGGGGCTGTACGACGACGGCTACTACCCGGACCACGTGGTGGACCGCGGCCGCGCGATCCCGCTCGCCCTGTGCGAGCGCATCGAGCGGGAGCGGCCCGCCGGCCTCGCCGCGCTGTACGCGCTGACGCAGGCGGCCACGGAGGAGTTCCACGACCTGGAATCCGCGTTCGAGGCGGCCGGCAGTGAGATCGAGACGGTGGCCCGGGAGGAGATAGCCGAGGACTTCGGCTTCGTCGCGGGTGCGTACGGTTTCCCGCACGCGGACGTGGAGGAGCTGATCGCCACGCGGGAGTGGTGAGGGCCGGGGGGAGGGGCGCACACGGCTCCGCCCCGGCCGGGCGCTGGGCCGGCCGGGGCGGAGTCAGCGGGCCGAAGGGGCCCGGGGCGTCAGCTCAGGGACGCCAGGGCCTCGTTCCACGTGGTGGACGGGCGCATGGCCTCCGCGGCCTTCGCCGGGTCGGGCTGGTAGTAGCCGCCGATGTCGACCGGCTTGCCCTGGGCGCCGATCAGCTCGTCGACGATCTTCTGCTCGTTCGCGGCGAGCGTCTCGGCGAGCGGGGCGAAGGCCTTCGCCAGGTCCGCGTCGTCGGTCTGCCCGGCCAGCTCCTGCGCCCAGTACAGGGACAGGTAGAAGTGGCTGCCGCGGTTGTCGATGCCGCCGACGCGCCGGGTCGGGGACTTGTCCTCGTTGAGGAAGGTCGCCGTGGCGCGGTCGAGGGTGTCGGCCAGGATCTGGGCGCGGCCGTTGCCCGCCACCTTCGCGAGCTGCTCGAAGGACGGCACCAGGGCGAAGAACTCACCCAGGGAGTCCCAGCGCAGGTAGTTCTCCTTGACCAGCTGCTGCACGTGCTTCGGCGCCGAGCCGCCCGCACCCGTCTCGAACAAGCCGCCGCCCGCCATCAGCGGGACGACCGACAGCATCTTGGCGCTGGTGCCCAGCTCCAGGATCGGGAACAGGTCGGTCAGGTAGTCGCGCAGCACGTTGCCCGTGACCGAGATCGTGTTCTCGCCGCGGCGGATGCGCTCCACCGACAGCTTCGTCGCCTCGACCGGGTTGAGGATCCGGATGTCCAGGCCCTCGGTGTCGTGCTCGGCGAGGTAGGTGTTGACCTTCGCGATCAGGTTGGCGTCGTGCGCGCGGGTCTCGTCCAGCCAGAACACCGCCGGGTCGCCGGTGGCGCGGGCGCGGGTGACGGCCAGCTTCACCCAGTCCTTGATCGGCGCGTCCTTGGTCTGGCAGGCGCGGAAGATGTCGCCGGCCGAGACGGTCTGCTCGATGAGCGCGGTGCCGTTCCGGTCGACCAGGCGCACCGTGCCCGTGGTGGCGATCTCGAAGGTCTTGTCGTGGCTGCCGTACTCCTCGGCCTTCTGCGCCATGAGGCCGACGTTCGGCACCGTGCCCATGGTCGACGGGTCGAAGGCGCCGTTGGCCCGGCAGTCCTCGATCACGGCCTGGTAGACGCCCGCGTAGGAGGAGTCCGGGATGACCGCGAGGGCGTCGTGCTCCTGCCCGTCCGGGCCCCACATGTGGCCGGAGGTGCGGATCATCGCCGGCATGGAGGCGTCGATGATGACGTCCGACGGCACGTGCAGGTTGGTGATGCCCTTGTCGGAGTCGACCATCGCCAGCTCCGGACCCTCGGCGAGCTCGGCGTCGAACGAGGCCTTGATCTCGGCACCCTCCGGCAGAACGTCCAGGCCCTTCCAGATACCGCCCAGACCGTCGTTCGGGGTCAGGCCGGCCGCGGCGAGCTTGTCACCGAACTGCGCGAACGTCTTCGGGAAGAAGGCGCGCACCACGTGGCCGAAGACGATCGGGTCGGAGACCTTCATCATCGTGGCCTTCAGGTGCACGGAGAACAGCACGCCCTGGGCCTTGGCCTCGGCGACCTGCGCGGTCAGGAACTCGCGCAGCGCGGCGACGCGCATCACGGAGGCGTCGACGACCTCACCGGCGAGCACGGGTACCGACTCGCGCAGCACCGTGGTGGTGCCGTCGTCGCCGACCAGCTCGATGCGCAGCGCGCCGTCCTCGGCGATCACGACGGACTTCTCGGTGGAGCAGAAGTCGTTCTGGCCCATGGTCGCCACGTTGGTCTTGGACTCGGCGGTCCAGGCGCCCATGCGGTGCGGGTGGGACTTGGCGTAGTTCTTGACCGACGCGGGGGCGCGCCGGTCGGAGTTGCCCTCACGCAGGACCGGGTTCACCGCGGAGCCCTTGATCTTGTCGTAGCGGGCGCGGATCTCGCGCTCCTCGTCGGTCTTCGGGTCGTCCGGGTAGTCCGGCAGCGCGTAGCTCTGGCCCTGCAGCTCGGCGACGGCGGCCTTGAGCTGAGGGATGGACGCCGAGATGTTCGGCAGCTTGATGATGTTGGCGGCGGGCGTCTTGGCCAGCTCACCGAGCTCCGCGAGGGCGTCCGGGATGCGCTGGTCCTCGGTCAGGTACTCCGGGAACGCGGCGATGATGCGTCCGGCCAGCGAGATGTCGCGGGTCTCCACGGCGACACCCGCCTGCGACGCGTACGCCCGCACCACCGGCAGGAAGGAATACGTCGCCAGGGCGGGGGCCTCGTCAGTGTGCGTATAGATGATGGTCGAGTCAGTCACCGGGTGCTCCGCTCCACGTCTGCAACATTGCTCGACATCAAGATATCTCGTGATCGACCTCGTCTCGACAGGGGTCCGCGACCAGTTTCGTGCACCCGATCGCCCCGCTCCCGTGTCTGGGGGAGAGATCACTCACTCCAAGCCACGGCCGGACCTGACCACCCGGTCGTCCGAGCGAATGCGGACTATGAGATAGCGCACCAGAGTGACGGCCCCGGCCGTTGCCCTTGTCGGCACGGCGGCGGCACCGACCACGGGGATCCCGGCCCAGGCGGCCGGCAGGACCGGCGCCGTCCCGGACCCCGAGACCCTCGGCGACCCCGTCCACCCCGCCCTCGGCAATGACGGATACCGCGTCTCGGCGTGCCACCTCGAGTACGACGCCACGACCACGTTCGTCGAGGCCACCGCGGCCCTGACCATCCGCACCACTCAGACCCTGAGCCGCCTCTCCCTGGACGCGCGCGGTTTGGACATACGCTCCGTCCGGGTCGACGGCCGCACGGCCGCCTTCGAGCAGGTGGCCGAGAAGCTGCGGATCACCCCCGCCCGTCAGCTCGCGGCGAAGGCCCGGGCCACGGTGTCCGTGGCCTACGGCGCCGACCCGCGCCGGACCCCGCCGCCCGCCGGCGGCCACGAG
>NZ_JBEXSH010000792.1:0-4307 GCF_040613555.1 Streptomyces sp. NPDC006265 | reverse complement strand
GCGCAGTCCTTCCTTGACCCGCTCGACCGCCGGCTTCGGGTCATCGCCCTCCAGGAAGGCCCGACCGCCCAGGACCGCCGCGACCGCGCTGCCGGTCCTCAGCAGCCCGCGCAGATCCGGTATCGCCTCGCGCGCCGCGCCGCCGAGGACCCCGAGGGCGCGGACCGCAGCTGCGGTGACGGCCTCGCGCTGCCGCCCACCGTCCGGCACGCCGCGCAGCAGACGCAGTACCGCGGGGGTGGACTCGACGTCGCCCAGTGCGGCGAGGGCCGACAGCAGGGGAACGGACCGCTCGGGGGTGTCGGGCGCATCGAGCGGCACGCGGGCGAGCCGTCGCCGCAGCGCCGGGGCGAGCGGAACGGCCGCGCCGCCCAAGTGGGGCACCACCAGCCCCAGATCGTTCGGCACGACCGGGCCCGTCAGCACCTCCGCCAGCACCGGTACGGCCCGCACGTCCCCGGCCCCGGCCAGTGCCTTGAGCGGACCGCCCAGGGCCGGCGCACCCCGTTCCCCGTGCCGTATCCGCAGCTCGGGACGGTACGTCACCAGCGCGTGGAGGTGGTCGGCGGCGGGCGCGGCCAGCGCGAAGAGCTCCACCAGGACGGCGATCGCCGCGTCGTGCAACCGGCCCTCCTCGCCCAGTTGGTTGCCGATGAGGGTGACCGGCTCCGCGTGACCGGTACGCCACTCACGGAACAGTCCGGCCGACATCCACACGCCGTTGCACCGGTCGAGAGGATCCGGGCTGGTCAACTGCCCGCACAGCAGGGCGACCCGGTCGGACACCCGGCTGCCGAGCGCCGAGTGCAGGGTCCGCAGCAACCGGGCTCCCTCCTCGTCCGAGGGGCGCAGCCGCCGCAGCCGGCCGGCGAGCGTGTCGGGACCGGGACAGTCGTACGGGTGCCCCGCACCGGCCCGCTGCCCCGATCTGTCCCTGAGCAGGCGGACGACGGTCGGTACGAGATCGGCGGGGAGCCGATCCCGGGCACACCCCGCGAGCTGCCCGAGCGCGGCGAGCCGGAGACCGGGGCCGTGAGGGGGCCCGCTCAGCTCGGCCAGCAGCCACACCGCCTCGGCGGCGTGGGCATCATCGGTCGGGCGGTACCGCCGCGCGAACAAGCCGAGACTCTCCGCCAGGGCGAGGAGGACCCCGTCGTCCCGCTCCACGGTGATCCGCTCCTGTAACAGGGCGAGCACGCGCGCCGGGTGGCCGAGGAACCGCACCAGCGCCCCGGGGGCTGCCCGGCGCACGCCGGGGTCCGCGTCCCCCGCGAGCCGTTCGAAGACGTCGGCACGCGCACGCAGGGCATCCCGGGCGCTCGCCGCGAGAACATCGGAGGCACCGTCGACGTCACCGATGCCGACGAGGAGTTCCACCACCTCCGCCCGGTCCCGCACCTCCTCACGGCCGGCGAGCGCGAGGAGGAACGGAACACAGGCGAGTGTCGAGTCGTACACCCCGCCCTCGTGGTGCACCGTGCCGTACATCCCGTCGAGCGCGGTCTGCCGCTCGGCCGGGTCGGCGGAGGCCAGCCCCCGCAGTAGTCCGGGCACGTCCTCCGCGCTGCCGTACGCATGGCGCAGCGAGGCCCAGTCGACCTCGTCGATCCCCCTGAACACGGTGTCCTCCCCCAGCGAAATGCCAACTGACGGGGAGTCTGCACCACGGCACTGACAACGAAGCGCAATCGGACGATGACTGTGCGCGAACTGTGCGCATGATGGCTTGAGTTCGAGTCGGCCCATCCGGGCGCACCGACCCGCTCGAGTCCCGCGAACCCGCCCGGCGTCAGCCCTCCCGGCGCCTCAGCCCCCGCCGCCGGGCAGCGCCCGCTCCACGATCGCGTCCAGGCCCGCCGACTCCGGCAGCGTCCCGAACGCGTGTCCCCAGTCACCCCCGAGCCGCGTCGCGCAGAACGCGTCGGCGACCGCCGGCGGGGCGTGCCGGACGAGGAGGGAGGCCTGGAGGGACAGCGCCATCTGCTCCACGAGACGCCGTGCCGTCGTCGGCGACGCCTCGGACAGCCCCGTCTTGAGCCGCGTCACGGCCGCGTCCAGCCGGGCGTCCGCGCCCCGGGCGAGGGCGAGCTCCCCGAACAGGGCCTCGGCGGTGCCCGGTTCACGGCTCAGCGCCCGCAGCACATCGAGGGCGTTGACGTTCCCCGAGCCCTCCCAGATCGACAGCAGGGGCGCCTCCCGGTAGTGCCGGGGCATGCCCGAGTCCTCGACGTAGCCGTTGCCGCCGAGGCACTCCAGGGCCTCCGCGGTGAAGGCCGGGCCCCGCTTGGTCACCCAGTACTTGCCGACGGCCGTGGCGATCCGGCGGAACGCCGCCTCACCCTCGTCCCCTCGGATCGCCCGGTCGGCCGCCCCCGCCAGCCGCAGGATGAGCGTCGTGGCGGCCTCCGACTCCAGGGCCATATCGGCGAGAACGTTGCGCATCAGCGGCTGGTCCACGAGCCGTGCGCCGAACGCGCTGCGGTGGCGCGCATGGTGCCCCGCCTCGACGAGGGACTTGCGCATCAGTGCGGCCGACATCATCACGCAGTCCAGCCGCGTGCAGTTGACCATCTCGATGATGGTCTTCACACCCTGGCCCTCGGGGCCGACCAGCCAGGCCACCGTCTTGTCGAACTCTGGCTCGGAGGAGGCGTTGGACCGGTTGCCCAGCTTGTCCTTCAGCCGCTGGATGCGGAAGGTGTTGCGGGTCCCGTCGGGCAGCACGCGCGGCACCAGGAAGCACGAGAGTCCGCCCGGTGCCTGCGCCAGCACCAGGAACACGTCGCACATGGGCGCCGAGGTGAACCACTTGTGGCCACGCAGCGTGTACACCCCGGGCTCGGCCGTGGGTGTGGCCGCCGTGGTGTTCGTGCGGACGTCGGAGCCGCCCTGCTTCTCGGTCATCCCCATGCCCGCCAGCAGCCCGCGCTTCTCCGTGGGCTCTCGGAGGACGGGGTCGTACTCCCGGCTCGTCAGCAGCGGCTCGTAGAGCTTCGCCAGCTCCGGTTGTCGGCGCAGCGCCGGGACGGCCGCGTAGGTCATCGACGTGGGACAGCCGTGCCCGGCCTCGGTGTGCCCCCACACCAGTCCGCCCGCGCTCCGGACGACATGGGCGCCGGGCCGGTCGTCCGCCCAGGGCGAGGCGGCCAGACCCTCCGCGACCGCCGTGCGCATCAGGTGGTGCCAGCTGGGGTGGAACTCGACCTCGTCGACGCGGTTGCCGTACCGGTCGTGCGTCCGCAGCTCCGGCTCGTGCCGGTTGGCCAGGTCGGCCCACTCCTGCGCCTGGGCGCTGCCGGCCTGCCGGCCGAGCCGCCGCAGGTCCTCCTCGGCCCACCCGGCGCCCTCCCGCCGCAGCCCCTCCAGCAAGGCCGTGTCGTCGGAGGCGTCGTAGGGGGTGAGGGGCGGGGCCTGGTTGGTGACGTCGTGCGTGGCGGATCCGCTGTGCGCCTGCTGTTCGTCCAGTGTCGAGACCATGTCGCGAGTGTTGCACTCTGGCTGCGATCGCAGCAATCCTGCAACACGGAATTCCGCCGCGTACAGTACGTGACCATGCCGATGAACGTCCCGGCGCGGTCCGGCGCGCTCGATCTGCGTCCGCTGTCCGCGCGTTCGGTCGTGCTGAGCCTGCTCCTCGGGACGCATCCGCCCGAGCTGCCGGTCAGGGAACTGGTGAGGCTCGTGGAGGGCTTCGACGTCGGCGGCTCCACCCTGCGGGCGGCGCTCAGCCGGATGGCGGCCGCCGGAGACCTGCGGCGCACGGACGGCGGCTATCGCCTCAGCGACCGGCTGCTGGAACGCCAGCGCCGCCAGGACGACGCCGTGCACCCGCGCACGCGCGCGTGGAACGGCGACTGGGAGATGGTCGTGGTCACCGCGACGGGACGCGGCCCCGCCGAACGGGCCGACCTGCGCACCCGGCTCAGCGCCCTCCGGCTCGCCGAACTCCGCGAGGGCGTCTGGCTCCGTCCCGGCAACCTGACCCGCGCCCTGCCCGGCGACCTGGACCGGGTGGTCCAGCGCTACACGGCCCGCCCCGACCGGCCCTCGGGCGAATTGGCCGAAACGCTGTGGCCGCTGGACGCCTGGTCCGCCACGGCCCGGGCCCTGCTCGACCACGTCGCCGGCGCTCCCCGCCCGGCCGACCGCCTGACCGCCTTCGCCGCCGTCGTACGGCACCTGCTCGCCGACCCCGTCCTGCCGCCCGGACTCCTGCCCGCCGACTGGCCCGGCACCGGACTGCGCGCCGCCTATACCGGCTACCAGCGGGAGCTGGTCGGGGAGATACGCGCGCGGGTGCGCCGCAC
>NZ_JBEXSH010000791.1:0-4316 GCF_040613555.1 Streptomyces sp. NPDC006265 | reverse complement strand
CCCGAGTACGTCCAGTACGAGGGCTTCCGGCCGGCACGCCGAGAGCACGCACCGGACGCCGCTCCTCAACGGGCAAACGTTGCCTGCCGCGGCACCAGTGGCCTTAGCGCGTTCATGCCACAGGTTTCCCGGTCCCGGGCGCGTCCCGCGCGGAGCCGCCGACGGCCCCTGGCACGGCCCCGGCATGACACCTGTCATACGGCACTCCGGACGCCCGACACTGCCCCGCCGGCGGCCCCGAAGCGACGATGTCCGTATGACAACGACAGCCTCGGTGGTCGCGTTCGACCAGGTGAGCAAGGCGTACGACGCCGTCCGGGCCGTGGACGGGCTGACCCTCGACCTCAGGCCGGGGGAGACCGTGGCCCTGCTCGGGCCCAACGGGGCCGGCAAGTCCACCACCCTCGACCTGCTGCTCGGCCTCAAGAAGCCCGACAGCGGCACGGTCCGGCTCTTCGGCACCAGCCCCCGGGACGCCATCGTCGCCGGGCGCGTGGGCGCCATGCTGCAGAGCGGCGGCCTCATGGACGAGGTCACGGTCGCCGAACTCGTGCGGCTCGCCTGCGACCTGCACCCGAAGCCGTACCGGCCCTCCGAGGTGCTGTCCCGGGCGGGCATCGCGCAGATCGCCGACCGCAAGGTCAACAAGCTCTCCGGCGGCCAGGCCCAGCGCGTCCGTTTCGCCCTCGCCACCGCCGGCGACAGCGACCTCATCGTGCTGGACGAGCCCACCACCGGCATGGACGTCACCACCCGCCAGGCCTTCTGGGCCACCATGCGCGAGCAGGCCGGCCAGGGCCGGACCGTCCTCTTCGCCACCCACTACCTCGAAGAGGCGGACGCCGTCGCCGACCGGGTCCTCGTGCTGCACCGCGGCCGGCTCCTCGCCGACGGCACCGCCGCCGAGATCAAGGCCAAGGCGGGCGTCCGCCGGGTCTCCTTCGACGTGGACGGCGCCCTCGACGAACCCGCCCTGCGCGCCCTGCCGTTCCTGACCGGGATCGACATCTCCGGCCGGACCGTGCGCATCCAGTCCGCCGGCGCCGACGCCACCGTCCACGCCCTGTACGGCCTCGGCGTCTACCCCCGCAACCTCGAGGTCGCCGGGCTCGGCCTGGAGCAGGCCTTCGTCGCCATCACCACCGCCGAGGAGGCGAAGACCCGGTGAACAGCCTGATCAAACTGGAACTCGCCCGCGCCCTGCGCAACCGCAAGTTCCTGTTCTTCTCCGTGATCTACCCGTCGGTGCTGTTTCTGATCATCGCGGGCAACGCCGACGGCGCCACGGAGATCCCCGGCAGCGGCCTGACCCTCCCGGCCTACATGATGGTCTCCATGGCGTCCTTCGGCGCCCTCACGGCCGTCCTCATGGGCAACAGCGAGCGCATCGCCAAGGAGCGCGAGTGCGGCTGGGTGCGGCAACTGCGCCTGACCCCGCTGCCGGGCCGCGGCTACGTCCTTGCCAAGACCGCGAGCGCCGCCGTCGTCAGTCTGCCGTCCATCGTCATCGTCTTCGCCGTCGCGGCGAGCGTGAAGGATGTCCGCCTGGACGCCTGGCAGTGGCTCGCCCTCACCGGCGCGATCTGGGCCGGCAGCCTCGTCTTCGCCGCGCTCGGCGTCGCCATCGGCTACCTGGCCAGCGGGGACGCGGTCCGCCCGATCACGATGATCACCTACTTCGGCCTGTCCATGCTCGGCGGTCTGTGGATGCCCACGACGACCTTCCCGGACTGGCTCCAGGACATCGCCAAGTGGCTGCCCACGCACGCGTACGCTGCCCTGGGACAGGCCATCGAGCAGAGCCGGGCCCCGCACGTCCAGGACCTCGCCGTCCTCGTGGTGTCGTTCGTCCTGTTCGCGGGCGGCGCGGCCTGGCTGTACCGGAAGGACACCCTGAAGGCGTGAGCGGCGTCGGGTTCGGCATGGGGCAGCGCCCGGTCAACCGCAAGCAGCGGGTCGTGAAGTCGCTGTGGACCGGCATCTGGCTGGTCTACCTCGGCGCACCCGTCTCCGACCTGCTGCACGGCGGCCACAGCACGGGTGTGCGGATCCTCGGCTGGCTGGGCCTGGCCGCGTTCGTGGCCTGGTACATGGTGCTGGTCTTCCGCACCGGCCGCGGTGAGCGCAACGGCCTGGTGCTCGGCTCGCTCGGGGTCCTCGCGGCCCAGTCCACGCTCCTCGCCCTCACCCTGGGCCGCGAGTGGCTGGTGCTGTTCGTGTACGTCTCGATCGCGTCCGGCGCGGCCCTGCCGCTGCGCATGGCCCGCTGGACGATCCCGGGCGCCTGCGCGCTGCTGACCGCCGTGGCGTTCGCCGTGCCGGACGGGCACTCCTACCTGGCCGGACTGCTCATCCCGGCCCTGCTCGGCGGCTTCGCGATGACGGGCGTCCGCGAACTCGTCCGGACGACCATCGCCCTGCGCGAGGCCCGCGCCACCGTCGCCCAGCTGGCCGCCAACGAGGAGCGCCTGCGGCTGGCCCGGGACCTGCACGACCTGCTCGGCCACTCCCTGTCCCTGATCACCCTCAAGAGCGAGCTGGCCGGGCGGATGCTGCCCGGACGGCCCGACGAGGCGGCCCAGCAGGTCGCCGACATCGAGCAGGTCAGCCGCCAGGCCCTCGTCGACGTACGCGAGGCCGTCACCGGCTACCGCCGCCCCCGCCTGCACGCCGAACTCGCCGGCGCCCGGGCCGCCCTGACCGCGGCCGGCGTCACCCCCGCACTCCCCGGCGAACCCGACCTCGACGGCGTGCCAGAGGAGAGCGAGTCGGCCCTCGCCTGGGCGCTGCGCGAGGCGGTCACCAACGTCGTACGGCACAGCGGCGCCCGCCGCTGCACGGTCGAGCTGCTGTGCCGCCAGACCCTGGACGGCCCGGTGCTGGAACTCACCGTCGAGGACAACGGCTCGGGCGGCGCGGGCACCGGCCAGGGCAACGGTCTCGCGGGCCTCACCGAACGCCTCACCAAGGCCGGCGGCGCCCTGGAGGCGGGCCCGCTCAAGTCCGGCTTTCGCCTGGTCGCCCGCGTGCCGACGGCCGGACCGGCGGACGTAGGATCCCCGGCATGAGCCGCACGATCAAGGTCCTGCTCGCCGAGGACCAGTCGATGGTCCGCGAGGCTTTGGCCGCCCTGCTCGGCCTGGAGGAGGACATCGAGGTCGTCGCCCAGGTGGCCCGGGGCGACGAGGTCCTGGAGGCGGCCCGCGCACACGCCGTGGACGTGGCCCTCCTGGACATCGAGATGCCCGGCGCCACGGGCATAGAGGCCGCCGCCCGCCTGCACGCGGAGCTCCCGGCCGTGAAGCTGGTCATCCTCACCACCTTCGGCCGCCCCGGCTACCTGCGCAGCGCCATGGAGTCCGGCGCCGACGCCTTCCTGGTCAAGGACGCCCCCGCCGCCCAGCTCGCCGAGGCGATCCGCAAGGTCCTCACCGGCGAACGCGTCATCGACCCGACCCTGGCGGCAGCGGCCCTGGCGGAAGGCGCCAACCCGCTGACGGACCGGGAGCGAGAGGTCCTGCGGGCCGCCGCCGACGGCTCCACCAACGCCGAACTGGCCACGGCCCTGCACCTCTCCCAGGGCACCGTCCGCAACTACCTCTCCACGGCGATCCAGAAGCTGGCCGTGCGAAACCGCGCGGAGGCGGTCCGGGTGGCACGCGAAAAGGGCTGGCTGTGAATCCGGCCTTCCAGGGGCGCGGGCGCGTCAGTTGAGCATCGCCCTGGCCGCGAAAGCCTCCCCCCGCACCCGCTCGGCAGCCCCCTCGTCCACCGCCGAGACCACGTCCGCGTAGGCCTCCAACTCCTCGGCCCCGGCCACGAACTCCCCCCGCTGGACGAGCAACTGCGCCCGCTCGTACCGCAACCGGGCCGGATGCGACGGCAGCAACAGTGACAGCTCGACCGCCCACAACGCCACGTCCGACCGCTCGGGACGGGCCGCCGCCCACGCCCGCACGTTGTTCAGGATCCGCAGCACCACATCCAGCGGATCGGCCGGCCGCAGCATCGACGGATCGATCGCCGTCCCCGTCGCCCCGGCCACCAGCAATTCGGCGTCCGCCCCGGTCAGCACCCGCCCGCCGTCGAACGGATCCGCGAGCACCTGCCCCTCGTCGGGCCCGAACCCGACCACGAAGTGCCCCGGCAGGGCCACCCCGTACACCGGTGCGCCGGCCCGCCGTGCCACCTCCAGCCACACCACCGACAGCAGGATCGGCAGCCCCCTGCGCCGCTCCAGCACCTCGTGCAGCAGCGACGACTCCAGCCGCTGGTAGTCGGCGGGGGCGCCCTGGAACCCCATCCGCTCACCGAGC